>JAISUO010000103.1 GCA_031272035.1 Synergistaceae bacterium | reverse complement strand
TTCATGCCTGTTTGCAAATGGTGGCAACCGCCAGATGGCTGCAGAGGGGCGCGCCCGTCCGTTCGGGGATGGTTTTGGCCACCGCAAGGACTTTATCCAGATCGATTCCCGTTTCGATGCCGAGGTTCTCCAAAAAGTTCACCAGGTCTTCGGTGGCCACGTTGCCCGCCGCTCCCGGCGCGAAGGGACAGCCGCCAAGCCCGCCCGTCGCCGAGTCGAAGGCGTTGAAACCCAGACGCAGCGCGGTCAGGGCGTTGACCATGGCCATGCCCCAGGTGTCGTGGAGATGCAGAATGATTCGCCGGTCTCCGCAGAGTTTGCGCACCGCGCTCAGAGTGTCCTGCAACTTCCGGGGGTGCGCCGTTCCCAGCGTGTCCGCCACGGAAAGCCCGTCGGCCCCCAGAGAGATGGCCCGTTCAAGGATTTTCAGCACCGCTTCTTTGGGAACATCGCCTTCAAAGGGGCAGAAGAAGCCCGTGGCCACGCTCACGTGAACCTTTGGGCGCCCGTCCTTCCGCAGTGCGAAAATGGGAGGAAGCTCCGCCAGAGACTCCGCCACCGTCCGACGGGTGTTTTCGTGGTTGTGGGATTCGCTGGCGGACAGCACGAAATTCAGGGTGTCCGCCCCGGCGGCCACGGCCCGTTCCGCGCCCTTCGCGTTGAGAATCAGGGCCACGGCGTCGATGTTTTTGTGCTTCCGTTTGAAGTCCGTCAGAATCTCCGCCGAGTCCGCCATCTGCGGGACGGCTTTCGGGCTGACGAAGGAGGTCACCTCCATGGATTTGAATCCCGCCTCGGCCAGTTCGTCCAGCATGGCGATTTTTGTGGTCGTGGGAATGAAGGTATGCACGTTCTGAAACCCGTCCCTGGGGCACACCTCGATCACTTCCGCCTGACGGGGCAGAGAGGAAAAGTCGAAAAGATCCTGCGAAACGCTCATGTCAGATCGCTCCTTCCTGCTTCAGAGCCGCGACTTCGTCCGCAGAGAGCCCCAGGAACGAACCGTAGATTTCCTCGTTGTGCTGGCCCAGGGCCGGAGAGGGTGTGCGCAGAGACGTGGGAGTGCCGGACAGCTTGAGGTGGCTTCCGGTGAGCTTCGTTTTGCCGGCCACGGGATGCTCGATCTCCACGAACATCTGACGGGCCCCAGCGATGTGCGGGTCCTCCACCACCTGCCGGATGTCGTAGATGGGAGCGCAGGGGATTCCCGCGTCGTCCAGCGTCTTCACGATGTCCGCCACCTTTTGCGAAGAAACCCATTTCTCCACGATTTCCCGAAGCTCCGCGTGGTTCGCCACCCGATCCCGAAGTTTGGCGTAACGGGTTTCCGCCTTCAGGTCGGGGCGTTTCATGACGTCGCAGAGGGACTGCCACAGCTTGTCGTTGCCGGCTCCGATGACCAACTCTCCGTCCGACGCCTTGAAGGAGTCGTAGGGGTACGCCGATTCGTAGCGATTGCCGATCCGGCCCGGCAGACGCCCTTCCACGGTGTAGATCATGTTGATGATTTCGAGGCTGGCCACGGTGGAGTCCACCAGAGAAATGTCCACCTTCTGCCCCACTCCCGTCCTGCGCTGGGAGTAGACGGCGGACAGGATGCCCACGGCCAGAGAAAGCCCTCCCAGCACGTCGCCGATGGCCGTTCCCGTCCTGGTCGGTGAGCCGCCGGGCCAGCCGGTGGTGCTCATCAGACCGCTCATGGCCTGCGCGATAATGTCGTAGCCTGGCTTCTGGGTATAAGGTCCCGTGTGGCCGAAGCCGGAGATCGCCCCGTAAATGATGCGGGGGTTGACCTCCTTCAGCGAGTCGTAACCCAGCCCCAGCTTCTCCATAACCCCGGGCCGATAGTTTTCCAGCACCACGTCCGCCTTTTTGACGAGGTCCAGAAAGACCTGTTTGCCCTTCGGGTTCTTCAGGTTCATCGTGACGCCCTTCTTGTTGCGGTTGAGGTTCATGTAATACGCGCTTTCTCCGTTTTTGAACGGCCCCATGTTCCGCGTGTCGTCGCCCTTCGTCGGCTCCTCGATCTTGATGATGGTGGCCCCCATGTCCGCGAACATCATAGAACAGAACGGCCCCGCCAGCACCCGCGTCAGGTCCAGAACGACGAGGCCATCGAGAGCCCCTCCCTTTTCAGCCATTTTACCGGCCTCCTTTGAAATTATTATTTATTTTCTTTGTTGTGCTTTGCCTGCAAATTATACAAAAATATCTGTAAATTGTTTTTACTCTGGTCGTGAGCGGCGGATGAAGTAGCTGTAGAAACGGTTTTCCTTCAGGTCCTTCAGATTGCCCGCCTTCAGCATGTCCAGTATTTTCTGGTGCTGATCCACCAGGTAGACGAGGTTTTTCTTGGAGTCGGCCCAGTCCCTCAGAATGGCGTGCTGGAGCTGGGCGTAAACGCTTCGGAGGATCTGGAAGATGACCTTTCGCCGGGCCTGCTGCACGAAGTAGAGATGAAAATCCAGGTCAAGGTTGCTGAAGCTCCAGAACACCTCTTTGCGGGTGACTCCGCTTTGGGCGAGTTTCAAAATGCTCTTCAGGACGTTTTCCAGATATCCGTAGTCCACGGGGTCGCCCTCCCCCCGAAGCAGGGCGTCGAACACGATGTTTTCCAGCGCGAACCGCACGTCGTAAAGCTCTTCGATTTCCTGGGGCGTAAAGCGGACCACGAAAGCCCCCCGTCGCGGAATGAGGCGCACAACACCCAGACCGGCCAGGACTTTTATCGCCTCCCGCACCGGCGCGCGGCTCACCTTCAGAGTTTCCGCCACATCTTCCTCCCGAAGAAACGACCCCTGCTTCCACCGGTCGCTCAGGAGAAACTCCCGCCGCATGTACTCGGAGACCTCTTCCGTCAGGGTTCTGCGGTTCAGTGCCTGTTCCGCGGCCACGGCCATGCCCTCTCCTGTTTTCAAAAAAATTTGTTTTGTTTTTATTTTTTACTGTAATAAACGCCATTTGTGAACGCAAAATTGTCGTTTGTCGACAATATTGAATCGCAGAGTAAACTATAATGCCAACCCCCTGAACATGTCAATATTTACAAAAAACACAAATTTACAGAAAAACTTGAGAAGGATTATAAAAGTGCGAAATATAAAGAAAGCCCCCGGACGGGGACTATTTTTTATGAGACTTTCCAAAACCTTGAGAAAACACCGGCCGACTGCTATTTCGGTTTAGTTCATATGTTTTCGGATGTTTCTCCGTATTGCCGACAAGCCCGCACGCGGAGCTTTTTTCGCTTTTTTGACGTCAGGATCACCCCTGGGGCGGAGAGACGCCCTGCCGGACGCGTCGCAACAAAAGCTCCGTCAAAATATCTCCTTACATAAAAACTTCCAGAGCAAAATTTAATGAAAATTGTTACAATACATGGGCAAGGGACAAATGTATTTTAATTAAGAGTTTTTTCGCGGAGCTGCGCCGGGGGAAGCGGACCGGACAGACCGCCGGGAGGGACGAAAAGTGGATTTCGCGCTGACGAAAGAGCAGGAAATGGTGCGCACGGTGATGCGCAAATTCGCGCTGGCGGAGGTTCAGCCGCTGGCGGCGGAAATTGACGAACAGGAGCGTTTCCCGCGGGAGACCATCGAAAAGATGGCCCGATGCGGTATGTTGGGACTGCCCTATCCCAAAGAGTGGGGCGGAGCCGGAGGGGATTTCCTTTCCTACACCATCGCCGTGGAGGAAATTTCCCGGGTCTGCGCGGCCACGGGGGACATCTATTCCGGACACACCAGCCTTTGCGCCGGCCCCATCTATACCTTCGGCTCCGAAGAACAGAAAAAACGCTATCTGCCGGCCCTGCTGAAGGGAGAAAAACTGGGGGCCTTCTGCCTGACGGAACCCAACGCGGGGACGGACGCCGCGGGACAGCAGACCCACGCGGAGCTTCACGGGGACCACTGGATCATCAACGGCAGCAAACGCTTCATCACAAGCGCCGGAGAAACCGACGTCCACATCGTCATGGCCATGACGGATCCCTCCAAAAAAACCCGTGGAATCAGCGCCTTCATCGTGGACAGAGATTCGCCGGGCTTCGTGGTGGGCAAAAAGGAACACAAAATGGGAATCCGCGGCTCCACCACGGGAGAACTCATCTTCGAAAACTGCCGTGTGCCGAAGGAGAACATTCTGGGAGAACCGGGACATGGTTTCAAAATCGCCATGCAGACCCTGGACGGGGGAAGAATCGGAATTGCGGCTCAGGCTCTGGGCCTCGCTCAGGGCGCGCTGGACGAGTCGGTGAAGTACTCGAAGGAGCGTAAACAGTTCGGCAAAACCATCTCAGAGTTTCAGGGGCTTCAGTGGATTCTGGCCGACATGGCGACGCGGATTGAAGCGGCGCGGCATCTCGTCTACAACGCGGCGTGGCGTAAGGAGAAAGGCCTGAAAGTAACGCGGGAAGCCGCCATGGCCAAGTACTTCGCCTCCGAAACGGCCATGGAGGTCGCCACGAAGGCCGTGCAGATCCACGGAGGCTACGGCTACACCCGGGAATATCCCGTCGAACGCATGATGCGCGACGCAAAGATCACCGAGATCTACGAGGGAACCTCTCAGGTCATGCAGATGGTCATCGCCTCGAACCTGCTGGCCTGAAGCCCCGTATGCTCAGAAGCCGAAGGAGAAAATCATGAGAATCATCGTTTGTATAAAACAGGTTCCGGACACGAACGAGGTGCGGATGGACCCGAAAACGGGCACTCTGATTCGGGAGGGCGTCCCCTCCATCATCAACCCCGACGACCGGCACGCGCTGGAAGAAGCCCTGAGGATAAAGGATCGTCAGGAGGCCGAGGTCATCGTTCTGACCATGGGGCCGCTTCAGGCCGACGTCGCTCTGCGGGAGGCCCTCGCCATGGGGGCGGATCGGGCGATTCTGCTCACCGACAGGAAGTTTGCGGGCTCCGACACCTGGGCGACGGCACACGCTCTGGCCTGCGCCATTGGAAAAATCGGCGCTTTCGACCTCATCCTGTGCGGGCGGCAGGCCATCGACGGCGACACGGCGCAGGTGGGGCCGCAGGTGGCGGAATATCTGAACGTGCCGCAGGTCACTTACGTCCAATCCATGAAGCTGGAAGGAGAAAAAGTCGTCGTGGAGCGCGCTCTTGAGGAGGGCTGCGAAATCGTTGAAACGAGTCTTCCCTGCCTACTGACGGCGGTTCGGGAGCTGAACACCCCGCGCTGGCCCTTCATGGCGGGCATCTTCGACGCCTGGAGAGAAGACCGGGTGGAGGTCTGGTCGGCGGATGACATCGGGGCCGATGCCTCCATTGTGGGGCTGAAAGCCTCTCCCACCGCGGTCCGCCGCGCGTTCACCCCGGAACCGAAAGCCCGGGGGACGATGCTTGAGGGCTCGGGAAGAGAAACGGTTCGGGACCTGATCTCGCGCCTGAGAGAAAAACACGTCATAAGCTGACCGGAACCGGTAAACAGAAAAGATAAGGGAGCGTGTCCGTTGTGGAAAAAATAAATCCTGCCGAATACCGGGGCGTCTGGGTCTTTGCCGAACAGCGCGCCGGAAAACTGCAAAACGTGGTTTTTGAGCTTCTGGGAGAGGGGCGTCGTCTGGCGGACGAACTGAAAACCGATTTGTCGGCCGTTCTCCTGGGAGACGGCGTCGGGGGGCTCTGTCAGTCCCTCATCGAAAGCGGGGCCGACCGCGTCTTCTGCGCCGACAGCTCCACCCTGAGCGACTACACGACCGAGGCCTATACCGCGGTCATCGCCGATCTGGTTCGGGAGAAAAAACCGGAGATATTTCTTCTGGGCGCGACTCACATCGGACGGGACCTGGGTCCGCGCCTTTCCGCCCGCCTGGGTTCGGGGCTGACGGCGGACTGCACGGGACTGGCCATCGACCCCGAGCAGAAACTTCTGCTCCAGACGCGCCCCGCCTTTGGAGGCAACCTCATGGCCGTCATCGTCACAGCCGACCATCGTCCTCAAATGTCCACGGTGCGGCCCGGCGTGATGAAAAAACTGACGCCCGATCCCAAACGCGCCGGAACCGTCGAGCCGGTCAAAGTCGATGTGGACCCCCTGAAGCTCCGAACCCGGGTTCGGGAGTTCGTGCGTACGGTTCAAAAAACCGTCGACCTGACGGAGGCGGAGGTCATCGTCGCGGGAGGACGAGGCCTTGGCGGCGCGGAGGGTTTCAGGCTGGTGGAGGAACTGGCGGAGACGCTGGGCGGCGTTGTGGGGGCCAGCCGCGCTGCGGTGGATTCGGGGTGGATCACGCCGGATCATCAGGTGGGCCAAACGGGAAAAACCGTGCGTCCACTTCTTTACGTGGCCTGCGGCATCTCAGGCGCGATTCAGCATCTGGCGGGAATGCAAAACTCGAAGTGCATCGTCGCCATCAACAAAACGTCTACGGCGCCCATTTTCGAGGTGGCCGACTACGGAATCGTCGGGGACGTCCGCCAGGTTCTCCCCCTGATGATCGAAGAGCTGAGACAGCCCCGATGAGCCGGATCCTCTACACCTTCGACGAGCTCTCTCCCGGAATGACGGCCTCGCTCTCCCACACCGTCACCCAGGAGGACGTGGATCGCTTCGCCGACGTGACGGGGGACCACAACCCCATTCACGCGGAGGGCGATTTTGCCCGGGCGTCCCGGTTCGGGCGTCCCATTGCCCACGGGATGCTGGGCGGGGGGCTCATTTCCGCCGTGATGGGAACGAAGCTTCCCGGCCCCGGAAACATGTACATGGAGCAGACTCTCCGCTTCAGAAAGCCCGTTTTCATCGGGGATACCATCACAGCCACAGTGGAAATTACGGATCTTATCCCCGAAAAATACCGTCTGCGCCTTTCGACGATCTGCACCAACCAGGACGGCGATCGTGTCATTGAGGGCGAAGCTCTGTTATATTTCAGGATTTTGAATAAAGAGATTTCATAAGACCGTCGTAATATCGCAGAAATCAGGCAAAAATTACGTTCATTAGCTGTTATAATAATTCCCATACTTTAGAGGAGCGGAGTTAACTGAAATATGGGAAATGATACGGAGCCTAAAAAATTTCCAGACCTTCAGAGAATCCTGCTGCAGGCACCGTCGCCCTGTATTGTGGGTGGTGTCTTTTTATGTTTTACGATACCGGCTCTGTTTCTGCTGCGGGCCGTTTACCTCTTTCCTTCGGGGCTTCTTCCGGCCTTCGCCCTGGTGGCGGGGATATGTTCCGTTTTGACCGCGCTGCTGACCGGGAAACAGGAAAAAAAACCCGCTCAGGTTCGCGACGCTCTTTCTCTGGTGATGGACGTCACGGGGGGCTGTTACTGGGAATGGTGGCCGGAGTCCGGGCGGATGAAGTTCACCCCGGGCGGTCTGTCGGTTTTCGGAAAGGACATCGTTTCTCTGGATGGTTTTGTGTCCCTGATACACCCCGACGACGTCGAGATGTTTCGAAAGGCCGCCGAAAATTCTCTTTTGCCCGACGAAAACCTGGCCAGCGACCTGCGGATGCAGAGCGCCCAGGGGGAGTGGCGCTGGTTTATGGTGCGCAGCGCCTCCATACAGAAACGGCCCGACGGAACCCCCGTCCTCGTCAGAGGGGCCATGGTGGACATCGACGACTACCGGCGGGCGGTGGAAGCCATGGAGGGCAGCGAAAAGCGTCTGGCGGCGATTTTTAAAAGCGCCCCGGGCAGCATCGTGGTCACGGACGACGAGGGACGGGTGCTGGACGCCAATCAGGCCTTCTACGACATGCTGGGCTACAGCGCGGGGGAGCTTCGGGGGATTCCCATCATGTCCCTGCTGGAGGTCCCCCGGAAGGACGACCCCAAAGTCCTCATGTCGAAACTCCTTCAAGAGTGCGAAAGTTACGAAGATTCCCGTTTCCACATGGAGGAACGGTTCGTCCGTCGGGACGGCCGGATCAGCGTCATCGACTTCGGGCTGTCCGTGCTGGTGGACTATGACGGCAACATCCAGAATTACATTTTCTCGGGCATTGACATCACTCAGCAGATAAAGCGCGCGGAAGAGCTGAAACTCCTGACGGAAAACCAGAGATGGCTCTTCGATTTTCTGCGTCAGTTCAACGAGTTTCACGGCGTTCCCCAGCTTTTCGAGGCGTTGCGCGCCAACCTGCCGCAGGTGGTGTCCTTTTCCTCTCTGCGCCTCGTGGTCCCCTCGTTCATGGGGCGGGCCTGGGTGCTGGACGACCGGACGGACTTCACAAAAGAGGCCACCACCGCCGCTGTTGAGGCCTTCCTCTCCGGAAAAACGCCTCTGGGCGAGTGTTACGTGGAGCGTTCCCCTCTGGCCTGGGGGGCTCTGCCCCGCACCATGTCGGGGCTGGACGCCGATCCCCGATCCGTCATGGCCATTCCCCTGATTTATCGGGAACACGTCTGGGGCGTTCTGGGACTGGAAAACTCCAGCCTTGACGCCTTCACGGAACAGGATCTCACCATGATAAGCATCGTGGGGGGCAACATTGGACTGTACTTCGAAGAGCAGTCCCAGAGGATGGAGCTGGATCGATACACGGACAGCCTGCAGCGTCTGCACTCCCTGATCCATACTCTGCTGAAGAGCCGAAACCGCGACCATCTTCTGGAGGGGATGCTGGAGTACCTCAAAAACGCTCTCTCCGACTTCGCCTGCGCGATCTACCTCTTCACCGGCCCCAAAGAGGACAGGGGCTCCAGCCTGGAGCTTCTGGCCTGGCATAACGCCGAAAACATCGCCCTTCCCGACACGGCTCCGATTCTGAACGCCGCGGCCCGGGGAATTCCGGTGGTGGAATACTCGGACAGCGGACAGGAGACCCGTTGGATTGTCCCAATTGTTTTTCAAAAGCAGAGCGTGGGCGTGATCGATCTTTTCAAGCCCTCGGGACTTCTTCCCGCGGAGGTGAAGATTTATCAGCTCCTCACCGACTACGTGGCGGGATTCTGGATGCTGTACAACATCATGGCGCTGCGGGAGGAGGAGGCCTCCGTGGACCCCCTCACCGGCATATGGAACCGGCGTTACATGATTCGCCGCCTGCAGGAAGAAAGCGACCGCATCGGCCGCTACGGCGGAAACGCCTGTCTTGTCATCGGCGACATGGGCAATTTCAAGCAGATCAACGACACCTACGGGCACACCCGAGGCGACGAGGTTCTCATCCAGGTCGCCCGGACCATCAAAAAAACCCTTCGGCTCAGCGACAGCGTGGGGCGCTACGGAGGAGACGAGTTCATCCTCCTGCTGCCAAACGTGTCGAAGCAGGACGCGGAGGTTATCGTTGAGCGCATCCGGCAGGGCTTCGCTCAACTGAAGATTCCCAGCGACGACTCCGACCCCGACAGCCCTCTGATCCACGTGGTCATGGACTTCGGGCTGGCGCTTTATCCCGGCGGCGCGACATCCCTTCTGGACACGATCAATCTCGCGGACGAGGCGATGTACGCCAACAAAATCGCCAGAAAGGAACGACTCTCCAAAACCGAAAAGAACGAGGTGGAAAGATGATGAAAATAAGAATGATGAAAACAGGATTAAAATTAGGATTAAAAACAATTTGCGGCGGAGTCGTTCTGCTGACGGCGCTTTTTTTCCTGACGGGATTTTCGGAGGCGGCCAGCAGGTCGAAAGTGCGTTACTACAACAAAAACGCTCTTCCCTACGGATGGCAGTACGAGGCGGGTTACACCCTCTGGCGGACGGAAAAGGGGCTGGCGGTCAATCCCAACACCTATAAAAAGTACCGGAACGACAAAGCCTGGCGTCGAAACCTCTACAAGGGCGGCATTCGTCCCGACGCGATCATTCTGGACGGACTGGACTGGACCGCGGAGGAAATCGCCAAATTCTGGAACCAGTACAACGAATATTTCAAATTCCATCCGGCAGGGGTCGATTACGAATAACTTTGACTTTGACACTATAAGAAGTGTAGATTTGTATTTTAATTTTAATTTTAGTTTAAGTTTGAACTGACGGGGAGGTTGTGTGCAGTGCGTTCAATCGTTGCCGTAACCAATGAAATGGACGACGCCCAGGAGGCGGTTCGGGAGTTGATGGCCCAGCTTGAGGAAAAGGGGCCTTTGGGTAAAAACAGCTGCGGACTTGTGTTTTGCGACGTGGAAATGTCTCAGGGAGAGTTTATCACGGCCCTGAAGGAAGCTCTGCCCTTCGAAATCGTGGGGAACACCACCATCGCCACCTTCGACACTCAAAACGGCGCGCAGATTCTTTCCGCCGTCCTCGTGGTTCTCACGGGGGACGACGTGCAGTTCGGGGTCGCATGCACGGAGTCCCTCACTCTGGAAAACCTGCGAAGCGAACTGGAGAAGGCCTGGAGTAAAGCGAAGACCGCCGCGGGAGAGGGCAAACTGCTCTTCCTGCTTCCGCCCTTCACCGACCTCGTTCCGGCGGACGAATACGTTTCCATCCTGAGCGGGCTGTCAGGGGACATTCCCATAATCGGCGGGGTTCCCTCCGCAAATATAGCGGACGGCGACATTCTGACCTACGCCGGCGGACAGGTCTTTTCGGACCGGGCGGCTATTGTTCTCGTGGGAGGGAATATCCAGCCCGTTTTTTCCGTTCAGAACGTCCTGAGCCCCCTGTCCGAGCAGAAAAATACCGTCACGAACGCGGAGGGCAACATCATCCGCACCGTGGGGGATATGACCTTCGTGGAGTACCTGCGCCACATCGGGCTGCCCGTGGACGACCTCATCGCCCAGGGCGACCTGGCCGTTTACGTTTCGACGCCCCTGAAGGTTTACATGGGCATACACGACACCCGGGACAAAATTCCCGTGGCCCGCACCATCGTCCGGCTGAATCCGGAGGACGGCTCCGGCGTCCTGTTCGGCGCGATTTCCGAAAATTCCGCCGTGTCCATCGTCACCATGAAGCGGCAGGACATTCAGGACTCCTGCCGGATGGCGGTGCAGGACATTCAGGAGAAAATCAGGGCAAAGGGCGAAGGCTACACTTACAGCACGCTTTTTTGCGTTTCCTGCGGGGGGCGCTACATGGTCATGGGAGACGACAAGGAAATCGAGGGCAACATTCTGGTGGAAAATCTGCCCGCCGGGCTGACGCTCTCCGGTTTTTACGCCTACGGGGAAATCTGTCCCACGATTTTCGAAAACGGCAGAGGGCTCAACCGGCTCCACAACGAATCCATCGTCATGTGCGCGTTTTGAAAGAAATAAAAGAAACAGCCAAAGAACAAAGGAGCCGAGGTTTTGGAAGATAAAGCCCAGATTCCCGGCACGGGCGAAAAAATCGAAGAACAATATGCCCGACTGCAAAAAGACTATAAAAAACTGGAACGCCAGTACCACCGTTTGGAGAGCGACTACAAACGCATCGGGATCATGTACAAAAGCGCCGAGCGTTTGCGGGATTTCAACGAAGCGGAGAAGGATCTTCAATATCTCTACAATCGTCTTCTGCTGCAAACCTGCGCCGACCTGATTTTTGTGCTGGACGTGGAGATGCGGGTGGTGCTCGCCACGGACACTCTGGCGAAATTTCTGGACCTTTCCGACGTGGGGGAAATTGTCGGCCATCCTGTGAAAAACGCTTTCGTGCGCCGATTTTCCCCCGAACAGACGATGGAAATTCTGGAAAAATGTCACGTGGCCTGCGCAAACGGCCAGCCCGTGAACTACACCTGGAGGGGCTCTCTTTCCAACGGAGAGGAGTTCATCGCGGACTGCACGCTTTCTCCGGCCATAGACAAAAACGGCGTTTTTCACGGCGTCGTCGTCCTTATGCACAACATCACCGAGCTGGACAAGGCCCGAAAGAAGGCGGAAGACGCCTCCCAGGCAAAGGGCATCTTCCTGGCGAACATGAGCCACGAAATCCGCACTCCCATGAACGCCATCAAGGGAATGGGAGATCTTTTGATGCGCACGCCCCTGAACGACGTGCAGCACACCTACGTCCAAAATCTTCTCAGGGCTTCCAACTCCCTTCTGATTATTATCAACGACATTCTGGACTTCTCGAAAATCGACGCCAACAGGATGGAGATCACGCCTGTGCCCTACGATACGGCCTCCATGATCGGGGACGTGGCGGGAATGATTCAACTGCGGGCCTTCCAGAAGGGCCTTCTGTTCCTCATCGACATCGATCCCCTCATTCCCCGGCGGCTGGTGGGAGACGACGTGCGCATCCGGCAGATTCTCATCAACCTGCTGGGCAACGCCGTGAAGTACACCACGGAGGGATACGTCAGGCTCACGGTTGCTCTGAAGTCCCGCGCCCCTGAAAAGAAGGCGGTTCTTTCCTTCTCCGTGGAGGACTCGGGCTCGGGCATTCGGGAAGAGGACATCCCCCACCTGTTCGAGGTGTTTTCCCAGATGGACCTGCGCAAACACCGGGGAATCCAGGGGACGGGGCTGGGACTGGTCATCAGCCGCAAACTGTCCGAGCTCATGGAGGGCTCCATCGAACTTCAGAGCGTTTACGGCAAAGGATCAATTTTCACCTGCACCCTCCCCCAGGAGGTGGAGACGGACGAGCCTCTGGCCGCGGTCGACGAACCT
Source organism: Synergistaceae bacterium (assembly GCA_031272035.1). Taxonomy (NCBI): domain Bacteria; kingdom Thermotogati; phylum Synergistota; class Synergistia; order Synergistales; family Synergistaceae; species Synergistaceae bacterium. The sequence goes on along the minus strand of JAISUO010000103.1, from coordinate 12,302 downwards.
CAGAAAAAAAACGTGGTGCTTCTGACGACGGACGACCTGCGGGGGGACACCCTTCAAAAAATACTGGAGCGCCTGTCCATCCCCCTCCACCGCTGTCGAACCGTGGCCGAAGCGCTGAAGGCGACGACCTCCGGGGACGACTGCTGTCTGATTTACCTGCATGAATTTTCCGACGAACTCAAACTCCATCTCGACGAGATCAAAGCGATACACAAAATTTCCGTCAAGGGGCTGCAATACTCCGAGCAGGGCGAAATCGCGCCGGACGTGGAGGTGGTTACCGAACCCGTGATGATCAACGCCTTCAGCCTTCTGCTGAACAGAGTGGGCGGCGTCAAAGACTCCGGCGAGGCGGAAGACACGGATTTCGGAGATTTCAGCGCTCCGGAGGCGTCCGTTCTGGTGGTGGACGACAACGAGATCAACCTGTTGGTGGCCAGCGAGCTGCTGAAACAGTACGGCATCGAGGCGGACACGGCCGAAAGCGGCGAGAAGGCGCTGCGAATGATCTCCGAAAAGCAGTACGACCTCATTTTTATGGACCACATGATGCCCGAAATGGACGGCATAGAGGTCACCAACCGCATTCGCGCCTGCAGCGACTGGAGGGCGCGGGTTCCCATCATCGCGCTGACGGCCAACGCGATCTCCGGCATGATGGAGATTTTCCTGAAAAACGGGATGAACGACTTCATCAGCAAGCCCATCGAGCTGGACAAACTCCACAGCATTCTCCTGACCTGGCTTCCCCAGCAAAAAATCGTCAAAACTCCGGGGGCCCTTCCTTAACCGGCACTCCGCCATCCGGGAAAATGCGGCGCGAAAGGCACTCTTCGAATTTGATATGATATACCGTATTGTGGTTCACCGTTTGGTTATCGTCGAATTGGAAGGAGTAAAGTGCACATTATGGAGGACAGAACTGATGTACAGGCAAGCGCCGCTGTAAAGGAGAGAGACGGTCAGGGAGGAAATCCGGCGCCGGAAACCCGCAGGGTTCAATGCTCTGTCCGAATCAACGGCGATGTTTTGCGCTGCGACGTGGAAGCGGGATTTCTGCCGATCTTCGCGAAAACCGGAGAGAAGACCGGCGAAATGTTTTACGTCGCTTACCGGAAACCGCAAACCAATCCTCCGGAACCGCGCCCCGTGTCGTTTATTTTCAACGGAGGCCCCGGCAGCGCCGCTCTCATGCTTCACATGGACTGTTTCGGCCCCTGGATCGTCGACCTGGGAAACGGCATCGACATCGCACAGGTTCCCTTTCGTCTGATGGACAACCCCGACACGCCGTTCTCCGACTCAGATCTGGTCTTTATCGACCCCATCGGCACAGGCTACAGCAGGGCCGTCCCCTCTCTGGACGAGGCGAAAACGTTCTGGGGGGCGGATGTGGACGCGCAGTCCGTCTGCCAGTTCATTCGGGTTTACCTCACGAAGAACAGGGCCTTCGGAAGCCCCTTTTACGTCATCGGCGAGAGCTACGGCGGGTTCCGCTGCGGGGCCATGGCCGCCCATCTTCAGGACATGGGGCTCCAGCCGGCGGGCCTGGTGCTGATCTCCCCCGCTCTGAACTATCAGGACCTGGTGACGCTGGCAGGAAACGACCGCCCCTACATCCACACCCTGCCCACTATGGCCAATGCCGCCTGGTATCACAAAAAACTGCCCCAGAGGCTTTTGTCCATGGACCAGGAGTCCGTGTATCAGGAGGCCCGGGCCTGGGCCCACAGCCGGTACCTCGCCGCCCTGTGGAAGGGCAACACCCTGGGCCCCGAAGAAAAACGCGTTCTGGCCGAAGAATTCGCCTCCTACACGGGTCTCGCCCCGGAGGAAGTTCTTCAGCTCAACCTGAGAGTCCCCATCGAGTATTTCGCGGGGAACCTGCTTCGGGAGGACCGCCTCTTTCTGGGAGTCTACGACGCCCGCTGCACCTCCGCCGGCAAGGGACACAGCTACGAGGAGGACCCCTCCACCTTCAGAGCCCAGCTGCCCGCTCTGCCGGCCCTGATGTGCCTGCTGACGGAGGAGATCGGCCTTGTCCTGGACGAAGAATACCGGTTCAACAACAAAGAGCTTTATCCCGCCTGGGACTTTTTCGCGGGCGTGCCCAACCCCGCGAAGCGCGGGGGCGGCTTCACCGGCTCCATCGACGCGCTCTCCAAAAGTCTGCGCCGCAACGAGACCGTGAAGCTCTTCCTCGCCTCCGGAAACTACGACCTGAGGTGCAACCGGGGGGCCTCGGAATTCGCCATGAATCAGCTGGACGTCCCCGACTCCGTCAGAGAAGGGATCGTCATAAAGGCCTACGAAGGAGGCCACATGTTTTACACGAACCCCGACGCCCGGGCGAAGTTCTGCCGCGACCTCAAGGCGTTTTACGCCGCGGAGCCCCGGAAAAAGGGAGGCCGGTGATCTATGGCGCGATACGTCGTCAAACGCGTTCTCATGCTGATCCCCATGCTTCTGATCATCATTTTTATCGTGTCGTTCATCATGAGCCTGACCCCCAGCGACCCCGGCACGCTGATCCTCGGAGAACGGGCCACGAAGGAGGCCATCCATCAGCTGAACGAAGAACTCGGCTACAACGACCCGTTCCTGATCCGGTACGCCCGATACGTTTTCAGCGCCGTTCACGGGGACCTGGGGAAATCCTGGAAAAGCGGCGCTCCCGTCATTCAGGAGATCGTCCGCCGTTTTCCGGCGACCTTCACGCTGGCGGTGGGAGCCATCTTCATCGGGCTGACCATCGGAATGACCCTGGGCATCCTGTCCGCGGTTAAACAATACAGCGCCCTTGACGTGGCGGGAACCGCCTTTTCCATGACTCTCGCCTCGTTTCCGGGCTTCTGGATCGGCATGATGCTGATCATCCTGTTCGCCCTGAAGCTGGGCTGGCTGCCGTCCTTCGGGGTGGGCAGCCTGAAGCACTACATTCTGCCCTGGTTCACCACCTCCTGTTCCTTCGGGGCCTCCATGCTGAGAATGACCCGCACCTCCATGCTGGAGTCCATTCGCATGGATTACATACGAACCGCTCGGGCAAAGGGACAGACGGAGAAGCTGGTGATCCTCCGTCACGCCCTCCGCAACGCGCTTCTGCCCGTGGTCACGATTCTGGGGATGAGCTTCGGCGGGCTTCTGGGGGGAACCGTCACCATCGAAACGGTGTTTTCCATTCCGGGGGTGGGCTCTTTGATCATCGAGGCGATTCGCATGAAGGACATTCCGGTGGTGGTGGGAGCCACGGTCACTCTGGCCACCTGTTTCACGCTTCTCATGCTGCTGGTGGACATTCTGTACGCCTTCATCGACCCGCGAATCAAGGCGCGGTATCTCAAATACTGATGAGCGCCGAAAAATCTCTGGAAGGAGGCGTCCATCGGATGGCGAAAGTGACGCTCTCAGACGTAGATCTGAGGAAAAAACTGAAGAAAAAAGGGCGCGGCAGGGAGATATGGCGTCGTTTCAAAAAAAATAAAACGGCCATGGCGGGGATGTTCATTTTCATCCTGATCGTGCTGGTGATGCTCTGCGCGGACCTGATCGTCTCCTACAACGTGGCCGTCACGCAGAAAATCTCCAATCGATTCATCCCGCCGGGAAGCCCCGGGCATATTTTCGGAACGGACAACTTTGGACGGGACATCATGGCCCGCATCGTGCACGGCTCGCGCAATTCGCTGCTGGTGGGCATCGGAGCCGTCGCCATCGGAATCATGCTGGGGGGACTTCTGGGCTCGGTGGCCGGCTTTTACGGCGGCGGCATCGACTCCTTCATCGTCCGCACCACGGACACGATCATGTGCATTCCCCTCATGCTCCTCGTGCTGTCCATCGTGGCCGCGCTGGGGGCCAGTCTGGTCAACGTCCTGATCGCCATGATGATCGCCAACGTGCCCCACTACATCCGAATCGTTCGGGCCGCGGTGCTTTCCGTGGTGGGACAGGACTACATCGAGGCGGCCAGAGCCTGCGGAACCCCCAGCTTCTGGATCATTCTGAAGCACGTCCTCCCCAACGCCATCGGCCCGATCATCGTTCAGGCCACCATGGCGGTGGGCACCATGATCATCCACGCCGCGGGCATCAGCTTCCTCGGCATGGGCATCCAGCCCCCCACGCCCGAATGGGGCGCGATGCTCAACGAAGCGAAAAACTACATGGTCGACTACCCCTACACCGTTATCTTTCCGGGGCTGTCCATCGGCCTGACGGCGCTTTCGCTCAATCTCATGGGGGACGGCCTGCGGGACGCGCTGGACCCCAAATTGAAGGACTGACGGCTGACCATGAGTGACATAAGTGATATGAAAAAAAACGCCGGCGGAGACATACCCGTTCTGGAAGTTCGAAATCTCAGGACGATTTACCGCACGGACGACGGCATCGTCCATGCCGTGAACGACATCGGCTTTTCCATCGCCCCCGGGGAGACCATGGGGCTCGTCGGGGAAACGGGAGCCGGAAAGACCACCACGGCTTATTCCATCATGCGCCTCCTGCCCGAGCGCACGGGCCGCGTTCTGAGCGGAGAGATCCTGTACCGGGGCGAGGACCTGCTGAAAAAAACCGAGGACGAAATGCGCATGATCCGCGGCACCTGCGTTTCCATGATTTTTCAGGACCCCATGACGGCCCTGAATCCCGTTTTGACCGTTGGAGACCAGATTCTGGAGTCGCTGGAAATCCACAACGTCACAAACCGATCCCGAGAGGAGTTGGAAGCCCGAGTGGACGAGCTCATGACCCTCGTGGGCATTTCTCCGATCCGGAAGATCGAGTATCCGCACCAGTTTTCCGGCGGGATGAAGCAGCGCATCGTCATCGCCATCGCGCTGGCCTGCGAGCCGCTGCTCCTCATCGCGGACGAGCCCACAACGGCGCTGGACGTGACCATTCAGGCCCAGGTTCTGGTTTTGATGGACGAGCTCAAGGAGCGTCTCGGCGCGTCCATGATCATGATCAGTCACGATCTCGGCGTGGTGGCCAAGACCTGCGACAGCGTCGCCATCATGTACGCCGGGGAAATTGTGGAGTACGGCGCGGCGAAGGACATTTTCGAGGGAAACCTGCACCATCCCTACACTCTGGGGCTGTTCAAAGCCATCCCCAAACTCGGCGAGGACACGGAACGTCTGCAGCCCATCAACGGCCTGATGCCGGACCCCAGCGCCCTGCCGACGGGCTGTAAATTCCATCCCCGCTGCCCCGACTGCATGGACGAATGCCGGGAGGGCGCCCCCTGGCTGTACGAAGAGGACGGACACAGGATCCTCTGCAACCTTTTGAAGAAAGGAAGAGAATGACTGTGGCCATCCTTCAAGCCGTTGACCTGAAAAAATACTTCAGGGTCGGAAAAAACAAACTGCTGCACGCCGTGGACGGAGTCAGTCTCGACATCGCCGCCGGCGGCACCCTGGGGGTGGTGGGAGAGTCCGGCTGCGGCAAGTCCACGCTGGGCCGCCTTCTGATGGGGCTTCTGCCCGCCACGTCCGGACAGATTTTCTACGACGGAGTGGACCTTCTGCACTGCAGCAGGGCCGAACTGGCCGAGCGCCGCCGGAAAATGCAAATCATCTTTCAGGATCCCTACTCCAGTCTGGACCCCCGCATGTCCGTTTTCGAGCTGATCTCCGAGCCTCTGGTGATGAACAGGGCCTGCAAAAACCGGAAAGAACAGTTCCTGCGCGTCCTGGAGCTCATGGAGGTCGTGGGTCTGGCCGAACGCTTCATCAACTCATACCCTCACGAAATGGACGGAGGCCGCCGCCAGCGGATTGGAGTGGCCCGGGCTCTCGCTCTGAAACCCCAGTTCATCGTCTGCGACGAGCCGGTCTCCGCTCTGGACGTCTCTATTCAGGCGCAGATTCTCAACCTTCTGATGGACATGCAGGACGAAATGAACCTCACCTACATGTTCATCACCCACGATCTTTCCGTGGTCAAACACATCTCCGACGAAATCATGGTCATGTACCTGGGGCAGTGCGTGGAGAAGGCCCCGTCGAAGGAGCTGTTCCGGAACCCTCTCCACCCCTACACCCAGGCGCTTCTATCCGCCATCCCCCAGCCCGTTCTGGGCAAACTTCGGCGAGATACGCTGCTGCGGGGCGAGGTCTCGGACCCCATCGACCCCGAACCGGGCTGCCGCTTCGTCAAACGGTGCAACGCCGCGAAACCGGAATGCACCGGACGGGACATCGAACTTCGGGAGCGGGGCGCCGGTCACTTCGTGGCCTGTGTTCTGCACGGCAGTTAATGAGTGTTTCCTTATAAATCAATACAAATCATCAATACATCTCAATTAATACATATCATAAGGAGGAGAAAGTGAACATGAAAACGAAATATCGCGTGTATCCGATCATTGCACTGGTTGTCTGCTTTTTTGCCCTTGCCGGCGCGGGAAGAGCGCAGGCCGTGGATCACAACAGGGTCGTCAACTTCGCCTATCAGGCCATTACCGACTCTTTCGACCTGGCCAAAATCAACGGGGTCGCGGAGGCCATTTCCATGGCGCAGGTGTACGATACCCTGCTGCGCAAGGCTCAGGACGGCAAATTCCTGCCCAACCTGGCGGAAAGCTGGGAGATCACCCCGGACGGCATCGAGTACACGTTCCGCCTCCGGAAGGACGTGAAGTGGCAGGACGGCGTCGACTTCACGGCCGCCGACGTGGAGTTCACCTTTCAGCACCTCATCGAGGCTCCGGCCTACGTGTGGCTCTACAAAAACAACATCGACCGGATGGAGGTTCCGGATCCCCACACGTTCAAAGTTTTCCTGAAAAAGCCCAACGCCTTCTTCATCTCCGCTCTGGCGACGCCCTCCAACGCCCTGATCATGCCCAAACACGGATTTGAAAAGTACGGCAGCGACTACGGACTGTCGGTGGATAAGATCATCGGCACCGGAGCCTACGTCGTCACGGACTGGAAGCCCGACGTTTCCATCACCTACAAGGCCAAAGAAGACTACTTCAACGGCGCTCCCCAGATCAAAAACGCCGTGTTCCACCAGATCACCGACAGCAACGCGGCCATCGTCGCCATGCAGACCGGCGAAATGGACATCTATCTCGCCCCCGTCAGCGGCTCCGCCTACAAGACCCTCTCCGGCAAGTCCAACATCGTCCTGGGCGAATATATCACGGCGCGCAACGAGGCCATCTACATGTACTGCAAGGAGGGCATGTTCACGGACGTGAGGCTGCGGAAGGCCGTGGCCTACGCCATCGACAAGGAGGACGCCCTGACGGTGGGCATGGACGGTCTGGGGAAGATCATCCACTATCCCGGCGACATCGGCCCGGCCATGACGGCCAACCCGGACTTCACTCCGGAAACCACCTACACCCAGGACCTCGACAAAGCCAGAGCGCTGGTGGAGGAAGCGGGGTACGAAGGGGCTTCCGTCGTCGTCAAATCCTATAACACCGATCCTTACGCCGTTTTGGCCGTCTATCTCCAGGGCGTCCTGAACGAAATCGGGCTCAAGGCCACCGTGGAGCCCATGGAAAGAGCCACGTTCCTCGCTCAGCGCAACGCGGGTTCGGCCCTCATTTTCCCGCTGGGCTGGGTGGGCTCGGCCTACGACATGGACGAAATCCTGGGCGGCTGCCTGTACTCCGCCAATCAGGGCAACGGCGGCAACAACAGTTTCTACGCCGACCCCGAAATGGACAAACTCATCGAAGCGTCCCGCGCCACCGCGGACCCGGAGGCGCGCAGGGAAATCTACAAAAAGATCATCAACAAATTCATGGACGAGGTCCCTTTCGTTTCGCTCTTCGCCATGAAGGGCGCGGTTCCCCGCAACGCCGAGCTGACCACGGAGGACCCCAAAACGTACCGCCTGTTCGACTACACCTGGGTTAAATAGAATCGCGGTTCAAAAAATTATCAGTTTGTCATCTGGCGTCTGTCGATCAACCGGCCTTCGGAGAGCGGCTCTCCAGGGCCGGTTTTTTCGTAAATTGCGGACAAAAATGATACAATAGCGCCGATCTGCTGATGAGGAACGGCCCGCACAAATGAGGCGGAGCGCGTGGGAGATACCCGGAAAAGATGGGAAAGACAGGATGGAGAATTTCGATCTGATTATAGAGCCCAACCGCAGCACGGGGGCTTTTCTGAAGGAACTGATTCACTACAGGGAATTGTTTTACTTTCTGGCCTGGCGCGACATTCTGGTGCGTTACAAGCAGACGGTGATCGGAATCGCCTGGAGCGTCATTCGCCCGTTTCTGACGATGGTGGTGTTCAGCCTCGTGTTCGGGCGTCTGGCCAAGCTGCCCAGCGAGGGAGTTCCCTATCCGATTCTGGTTTTTTCGGCGATGCTGCCCTGGCAGTACTTCGCCAACGCCATGCAGGAGAGCTCCAACTCCCTGATCGTGGAGTCCCGCCTGATCAGCAAGGTGTACTTTCCGCGGCTGATCGTGCCCGCCAGCTCCGTCATCGTCAGCGCCGTGGATTTTCTGATCTCTCTGGCGCTGCTGGCTGTTTTGATGCTGTTTTACGGTTTCGCGCCGTCGCCCTTCATCGTCTTCATGCCGTTTTTCTTTCTTCTGGCGACCCTCGCGGCCCTGGGGACGGGGTTCTGGCTTTCGGCCCTGAACGTGAAATATCGGGATTTTCGCTATATTGTGCCCTTTTTGGTGCAGTTCGGCCTTTACGTGTCCCCTGTGGGATTTTCCAGCTCCGTGGTGCCGGATCGCTGGCGGCTTCTCTACAGCCTGAACCCCATGGCGGGGGTCATCGACGGGTTTCGCTGGTGCGTTCAGGGAACGGCGGAGTCCGTCTATCTTCCCGGTTTTGCGCTGTCCGTTCTGGTCTCCGTCGTCCTTTTCGGAAGCGGCGTTAAATTTTTCCGCCGCACCGAGCGATTTTTCGCGGATTACATTTAGGCGGACGCCATGCCGGACACCGTCATTCGAGTCGAAAACCTGGGCAAAAAATATCTGATCTCCCATCAGGCCCCCGCAAGGTATATCGCCCTGCGGGACGTTCTCGCGGACAGGGCAAAACGCCTGGGGCAGAGGCTCGTTCACCCCTTCGCGCCCCGAACCAGGGCGACGGAACTGGAGGAATTCTGGGCTCTGAAGGACGTTTCCTTCGAGGTGCAGGGAGGCGAACGGGTGGGGATCATCGGGCACAACGGCGCGGGAAAATCCACTCTTCTCAAAATTCTCTCCCGAATAACCGAACCGACCAGAGGGCGCGTTTCCCTGAAGGGAAGAATTTCCAGCCTTTTGGAGGTGGGCACGGGCTTTCACCCGGAGCTGACCGGGCGGGAAAATATTTTTCTGAACGGCGCGATCCTCGGCATGACCCGGGCCGAAATTCTGAAAAACTTCGACGCCATCGTGGATTTCGCCGGAGTGGAGCAGTTTCTGGACACGCCGGTCAAGCACTACTCCAGCGGGATGTACGTTCGTCTTGCCTTTGCGGTGGCGGCCCACCTGGACACCGAAATTCTCCTTGTGGACGAAGTTCTGGCCGTTGGAGACGCCGAGTTCCAGAAAAAATGCATGGGCAAAATGGACGAGATCAGCCATCAGGAGGGCCGCACGATCCTGTTCGTCAGCCACGATATGACCGCCGCCCAGCGCCTGTGCAACCGGCTCATCTGTCTGAACAGGGGAAGTCTCACCCTGAACACGACGGACGTAGCCGGGGGAGTGGAATATTATCTGAAGGGAAACGACGGTCAAAACTCCGGCGCCGAATGGACAAACCCCGGTCATTTGTATCCGGATCCCTGCTTTCAGCCTTTGAGATTTGGATTGTACGACGAGGCGGGAAAAGCCGTCACCGCCGCCATAGAGCGAAAAGACAAAATCACCGTGGAAATTGAAGGCATTGTCAAAACGACGGATTGGGGCCTGGGTGTGGGTTACGCCTTATACGCGGAAGATGGGACTCTGCTTTACTGGAGTTTTCAGACGGATCAGATGGCGAGCCCTCAGGAGCTTCCCCTTCTGGAAGGGCATGTGTGCATTCGAACGGAACTGCCGTCTCATCTTTTAAATCTGGGGGGCTACAAAGCGGAACTCGGCTCCTTTCTCCAATTTCGGAAATGGATAACTCAGCCTGGCGTCAATGCTCCAGGCGTTTCCTTCAAAGTCGGAGGCGTGACGCACTCCTCTCCCTACTGCGTCGCCGAAAGACCGGGCGTACTGGCTCTTAATATCCCCTGGTTCCTGAAAAGCCTGCCATGAAGCGCGTTGTTTTCGTCACGGGAGCCGGAGGTTTCATCGGGAGCAGCGCCGCGCGTCATTACGCCCTGACGGGGGACTGCGTCGTGGGCCTTGGACACCGGACCAATCCCTGTTTTGCGGAAGAACCTCCTTACCTGTTCGAGGAAACTTCGATCCATTTGGAGGTGTTGGAACACCTGGCGAAAAAACACGGCCTCCCCGCCGTTATCGTCCACTGCGCGGGAAGCTCTTCCGTCGCCTTTTCCATTGAGCGGCCCCGGGAGGACTTCAAAAAAAATGTAGATTCTCTTCTGGATGTTCTGGAGTTTTCCAGAAAACATGACTCTTCCATAAAAATAATCTATCTTTCCAGCGCCGCCGTTTACGGCACGGTCGAAAACAACATTCCCATAGAAGAAACGGCTCCGGTGCGGCCCATATCGCCTTATGGCCTGCATAAATGTCTGTCGGAAAGCCTGTGCGCTTTTCATGCCCGATACTGGCATATCCCTCTGGCGGTCGTACGCCTTTTTTCCGTCTATGGCAATGGGCTGCGAAAGCAGCTGCTGTGGGACGCCTGCAACAAACTCCGTCAGGGAAGATATTTTTTCGAGGGCACGGGGAAAGAAGAACGCGACTGGCTGCACATCTCCGACGTCGTCAAATTGCTGCGCATGGCCGAGTCCCACGCGACGGAGGACTGTCCTGTCGTCAACGGCGGCACAGGCGCGGGGCACTCCGTCGAAGACGTCCTGAAGCGTCTGGGAGAACTCTGGAATCCGGTCACCGCCCCCGTTTTTTCGGGAACGATCCGAAGGGGCGACCCTTTTTATCTGGTTCCGGACACAGCCCGGATAAAGGAATGGGGTTTTGCGCCGGAAATGTCTTTAACGGAAGGACTTCTTTCTTATTTGAACTGGTATAAATCAACTGAAGATACGCAAAACAGAGGCTCACAATGATCAGAGTGGCCTGGCGCCTCGAAAGATTCGCGTGGCTGGGTGGTCTGAACTACTTTCGAAACCTGATGAAGGCTTTGGCCATGTCGCCCGATTCCCGTATCGAACCCGTTCTGCTGGGAGAAAAGTCTCAGGAGGAATTTTCTTTTGAATTTATTCCTTACAGGCTTCCTCAAAAATTTTCATGGGGCTGGCTATACCGACACTTCAGCCATTTCGTCTCGAAAAGAGATTTTGCGCTGGAAAATCTGCTGAGGGAAAATCATGTGGATCTTCTGTCCCACTACGTTCCTTTGGGCTCCCGCTCCTCCGTTTCCTCTCTGTGCTGGATTCCGGATCTTCAGCATAAAAAAATGCCTGAGATGTTTTCCGCCAAAGAGCGATTTTTGCGGGACAGAAGTTTTCTCGACATGGCGCGCAACGCTCAGGGAGTCCTCTTCAGCAGTGAAAGCGCAAAAAAAGACTTTCAGCGCGCTTATCCCCGGGTGAATCCCAAAACCCGGGTGCTCCCCTTTGTCGCCTGGGTCTCGGAAATTCCGCCTGCAGAGGCCGCTCAAATTCTCGCGAAATATAATATCGACGAACCTTATTTTCACGTGCCCAATCAACTCTGGCGGCATAAAAATCATCAAGTGATCCTTGAGGCGCTGAAAATCGCGGGGAATCCCAAAGAAGCTCCTCTTGTGATCAGCACGGGAGACACCGGCGATTATCGTCACCTTCAATATTTCGAAGAACTGCGGTGTGAAGTGAACGACGCCGGACTGAAGGAAAGGTTTCGTTTCCTCGGACGTATTCCCCCGGACGACCTCATGGCCCTCATGAAATGCTCTCTGGCGCTCGTCAATCCATCTTATTTCGAGGGATGGAGCACCACGGTGGAAGAGGGGAAAAGCATGGGAAAAACGGTCATTCTTTCCGATATTCCGGTTCACAGGGAACAGGCGCCGGAAAGAGGCCGATTTTTCCGCCCGGACAGACCTGAGGAGCTGTACGAGGTATTGCGGGACGTCGCAGAGACCCACAACCCGGACAGGGAAAACAATGAATACGAAAAGGCGATGAAGCGCCTGCCGGAACGCATGAGGCAATACGCCGCCTCGTACGAAAACATCGTTCTGGACGTTTTGCAGGATGAG
>JAISUO010000102.1 GCA_031272035.1 Synergistaceae bacterium | reverse complement strand
CGGTGAAACTGGGAGGGATGGGCAGCGGAGAGCACGGAGTGGGATATCTGAAGCTGCCCGCGCTGCTGGCGTCCAAGACCCCCGAGGAAGCGGGAATACACCGGGCGATCAAGCTGGCCTTCGATCCTCTGGAGATCATGAACCCCGGCAAGCTGATCCGGGAAGAGAAATAGTTTATTTCGGATATCCGGCGCAGACTCAGGTCGTCCGTCGGATATCCGAAACTGATGCTGGTTCCCATACACACTTAAATCCATGGCATTATAGGGTTCGTCAAAAGCCAGAGAATAACAGCCAATATCACCGGAAACCATGAGATTTTTTGTCTGCCCAGTTCTATGAATTTATACTCGAACAAATCAGCGTAAAACTCCGACCATCGTCAGTATGATGACATAACCGGTAAAAACAAAAGGCAACACCAGTAATTGGGAGAATAGTTCGTCACGATGTTTTTCTTCCTCTACGCCAGACAAAAGCAGGCCGCCACCGGAAGAAAAAGGTGAGAAGCCGGTGCAGCTGGCGCCGATTGTGACAGCTGCGAACAAAAAGGCCGGATCTCTGGAAACTGCCGCTGCGATACCCGGAATGACAGGATAAAGCGTCGGCATGACCACGCCTGTAGAACTTGAAAAGAAACTCATAAACGCAGCTACCAGAATAATGACAACAGGCGCCATTGAATAGGAAACATTGTTGCCGATAAATGTGGCCAAAATGTTTATCGTGCCGGCTTTAACCGCAATTTCAATTAACATTCCCATTCCACACAAAAGAATAATGGTATTCCAGGGAACTTTTGCGATAACTTTTCTTTCGTCTCCAATTTTGAGCAGAATAGCGGCGATGGAGCCCAATATAGCCAACATCGTTATATCTGTACTGGCTATAAACATTTTAATAAGAGGTATTCCTGGAACTATCAGATTTGTCAACGGGGGGACTACAATCAACAACACGACAATTCCCAACAGGATCAGATTATTTTTTTGCTGATTATTCAGTGAGGGAGGTGTTTCCAATTGCGTAGGCTTTATTTTGAAGCCTCTTAGGCCAAAGTAACCCAGCACAAAAATCAATGTTTGGGCCAAAAACACCTGGAGAAAGAGTTTCATGACATATGCATCCGCCTGTTCCGGGTATCCGGCCCGTTCGATCAGTCCTTTGGCTACCAGACCGGTGACACTAATGGGAAGAGTCGCCCCTGCAACCGAACCGCAGCAAACGGCGATTGAGCCCAACAGTCTGCTCATTTCCGTATGTTTACAGATAGCCATGGTAAGAGGAGCCATCAGCGCGATGACGGCGTACGCGCCAGCTCCAATGGCCGAGAGTACGAGGGAAATTACGAATATGGCTGCTGGCAGCAAAAACTGAACTTTCCTGCAAGCAAATATCGTTTTTAGCGCCAGATTTTCAAGGGTACCGTTGATGGTGGCGAAGCCATAGAACATGCTGATGGAAAACAGAATAAAGAAAAGACGGACGGGCCACATTGCAATAATTGCGTTTACGCGCAACCCAAGAACACAGACTCCTGTAAGATAGGCGAAAGCGATGGCATAGAGCCCGATATTGATCCTGGTCACATATCCTAACGTGATTGCGATGATAATTGCCGCTAAAATCAAAATATGTATACTCATAGTTCCCTCCTCAGCAACTCTGCTCTTCCAAAAGATCCTGAGATTTTAACAAAGGGATGATGCCGCCTGCGTTATAAATCGCGAGCAATTGATCGGGCCAGGCATCGCCCTGAATCTCCTGACTGGTTCTCATGTTGACAATTTTCCCGGAAGTGAAGTCCACCTCAGCGATGTCTCCTTCCTCAAAACAATTGCAGACTCCTTTTACTTCCAAAGCTGGAAATGATTCGTTTACACAGCTGCGAAAGAACAATCCGTTGATATTTTCTGCTAAAAGGCAGCCGAGGCCGAGGTCTTTCATTGTTAAAGCCGCGGGGCGACTGGAACCTGTGCCGAAGTTGGTGCCTGCAATCACAATATCGCCGCTGGAAACCTGTTGTGCCCATCCCGGGCGGTTGGCGCTGAAGACGTATTGAGCGCGCTCTTTGGGGGACATCGCGACTGCCTGAGTGGGTAAAATAAGATCTGTATTGATATTGTCGCCGAATTTCCAAACTTTTCCCTTAATAATCATGACATCACCTCCGTGGGGTTGTAATATACCCGGCAACAGCGGATGCGGCAACAACAGCGGGCGAGCCGAGGTAGATTTTGGCGTCGGCGCTTCCCATCCTGCCTTTAAAATTTCTGGGGCTGGCCGTCAGGCAGACTTCATCTCCTGCCAGCACGCCGAAGTCGAGCCCCCCGCACACGCCACAGGCTGGGGGCGTAAGGAGGCACCCTGCCTCAATTAAAATGTTGATATCTCCGTTTTTCGATGATTCTCTGTAAACCTCCTGGGAGGCGGGAGTTACGATAAATCTCACATGGGGAGCTATCTTCTTTCCTTTCAGAATCTGGGCAACTGCATGTATGTCTTCTATGGTTCCGTTAGCGCAGGATCCTACGTGACACTGATTCACACATATTTTATCTTTCTCAAGCTGAGCCACAGGAACGGTGTTATTGGGGACGCTGTCCGGAAGCGCCACATAAGGAACTATTTCACTCAGATTTATTTTGCGTACTTCCAGATACTCAGCGTCGTTGTCCGGAAACGTCAGTTCGTAAGGGCGATTTGTTCGCGTACGCATGTGTCGGTCCAATTCTTCATTGGGGAGCCAGATCGCAAATTCCGCACTGAGTTCAGCGGACATGGCGGACAGAGTTTTGCGTGCGTCTAGGCTGAAAGAATCCGCCGCAGGACCGGCAAATTCTATGTTCTGACCCACATGTGCACCGTATTTGCCGGCGATATGGAGAAAAACGTCTTTCGCCGAAACATATTGCGGCAGAGTTCCTGTAAAATCGTAGCGAATGGTTTCGCCTACTTTGAACCATGTTTCTCCTTTACAGAGGACATAAAGCAGGTCAGCGAGGCCAATTCCTCTTGCACAATTGTTGAATGCACCGCTGCTGCAGGTATGGGAATCGTTGCAGACCAGCACTCTTCCCGGCAGGGCATATCCCGCGTCCGCAATTACCTGATGGACAATGCCCTGGTTCGCGCCCACGTCATGAAATCGACGTATACCATATTTTTGAGCGAACTGGCGACTTTTTCGAACGCTTTCGGCAGTGGGAATATCTTTCGGAGGAGATATGTGATCGTTGATGACAATCACTCTGTCGTTATCAAACAGCCTGACGGGCCAGGTATCAAACGCGCCCCTGATCAGAAAATTCATGTCCAAAACCACGGCAGATTCTACATTTACAACGACGACATCGCCGGGACGCACTGTTTTTCTGCCGGAATTACGAGCGAGGATTTTTTCCGCGATGTTCATTCCCACGGCGCATCACTCCTTTTTTGCGCCCAGATTGTAGCCTGATGTGCTGGATTCATAACGGGCTAGCAGTTCAGCGGAAGGCAGAAATTCTTCCTCAAGTTTACGGATGTCGGAAAATCCTACAAATTGCTGAATATTATCGACAGGATGACCTTTCAATTCTTTTTCGAATTGAACGATATATTGTTCACCTTTTTCCCGAATACCCTGCAGTAGAGCCATAACGCCGCGAATGGAGGCCTGCATAACCAATGCCGGCAGAGCGACTAAAAATACACCGTAGTCAGCCAGTTCTTTGAGAGGCAATCGAGGCGAAATACCTGCCATATTGTATAACAGTGGCAGGCCGACTTCGCGCCCGCATTGTTCGATTTCGTCGGCGGAAGTGAGCGCTTCGGCGAAAAATATATCCGCACCGGCGTCGCGATAGCGCTTTCCACGCTCGATCAGATCTTTTATTGAACCACCCACTGCTCCTTTGGCATCGCTGCGTGCTACCAACAGTAAATCAGGAGCCAATTCCCGGCGAACTTTATCCGCGGCACGCATTTTGCCCTCGAATTCTTCGCTCGACACTACCATTTTTCCAGACATATGGCCACATTTTTTGGGCGCGACCTGGTCTTCGATGAACAGAGCTGCAGCACCTGAGTCAATCAATTCTTCAACGGTACGCATCACGCCTATCGCATTGCCAAAGCCGGTGTCAGCATCGACTAAAATTGGCGTTTGACTAACTTTTGCGATGTTGGAGACAGTTTCACTCAACTCTTTGAGTGTCACCAGCCCAACATCTGCCTTGCCAAGTTTTGTATAAGACAAACAAAAGCCGGAAACAGACGTAATTTGAAATCCGGCAGATTCTGCTAAAAGAGCTGTGCAGGCGTCGTAAACTCCCGGCATTAAATAAGGCCAGCCAAGTTTCTTTTCGAACATTTTTCGCATATTTGTACGTGGATTGCCTTTCAAGAAAAATCCCTCCCTCTGATTGTATGACAAAATTGTAATATAATTAGTTTCATTGTCAATATTTCTATAAATTGCTGTACGAAAGAATTGTTTGCCTTGACTTTATTTACGACCAGTTATTATAATGACTCCTCAGTGAAAAAATCTTTTGGAGTTGATAACATCAATACTTTAAAAGTGGACTATGTTTATCAGGCGATGAAGGACCGGATCTTAAAGGGTGAATACCTTGCAGGTAATCATCTTGTTGAATCAGAGATGATCGAAGAGTTCAAAGTTAGCCGCACAACAGTCCGTGAAGCTTTGCGCCGCCTGTTGAATGATGAGCTTGCGGAACTCGTTCCTCATAAAGGCATCAGAGTTCGGACGATCAATTTTCAGGATGTGATGGATCTGTATTTGGTGCGGGAGTATATTGAAGGACTTTCCGCGCGGCTTATCGCGGAATATGTCGATCAAAACGTGTTGCAGCAACTGAAAGAAGTTGTTCAGATAGGACGTGCGGCCGTCGAACAGAAAAACTACGAACTCGCAAGAAAGTCGAATGCTCAATTTCATTCGCTCATTGCCGATAATTCAGGTAATCGTTACCTCAGAAATTCGCATCAGAGATTACATTCCCAGCTTGTTTACAGTCAATACGTGCGTCGAGCAATTATAGCGGATATTGGTTTGGCTCAAACGCAACATGAAGAAATATATCAGGCGATATTGGAAGGCAATGGGGTGAAAGCGGAAAATGCCATGAGAAATCATATCAATCACGCTAAACAGGTGATTATCGACTTTGCAAAATAATCATCCGCCAGTCGAAATAATAATTTATGGTGTCTAATGGCATTCCGCTTTCAGAGGTCAGATACCCCGAGGATTCATGGCGGTTTGCTTTCCATCGAATATTTTTGATCGAGTATCAATGAAGAAGCTGATGTTTGAATGTCATTGCTTCCAGCTATTCTAACTTTATAAGCAGCGAACCGGTAAAGTATGAGCCGTGTGAGTCGCTTAGTTTCTTCATCAGGCCTTTTATTTCAAATTGGTATGAACTATCTTTAGGTGAATATCAAGGGTATATATTTCCTCCAATTTCATGCAAAAAGTATCGTTGCAGGTCTACAGGTGTTCTATTCTGGCTTTTGCTGCTCGTCTCGCCTGTCTGTCTATACCCAGGCCAATGAGCGTGACGTCCTGCCCGGCGTATTTATCCGCGTAACCTTTTTCATGGATTTGTCTTATAGCCGCTTCGGCGGCTTTTTCGGAGGCTTCTTTTCCTTCGGCGATTTTTAATTCTATGATATAACGATGCCCGTTCTTTTCGGCTTCTATATCACTTCTGCCCTTATAGCTGTGATTTTCCGCCGTGGTATGGATACGGGACGACCAGAGCATCGTAAAGAGCAAAGCGTGATAAAAACTTTCCGCATACTGTGAAACAGTTCCTTTTTTGACCCTTTCGATCTCGTATTTTCGATTTTCCTGCTCGTACAGATCATAGGGAAGGCTTGTCAGCAGGATGTTGTATGTTTTTACGAGACTTTCAGCGTCTTTTCGTGTCAGAGCGTCTTCCAGCTCAACCGTCGCGAATCCGGCATTGGATATTTCCAGTTTTTCGCGCAAAAAAAGTCGTGCTACGGAGGAAAGGACCTCCATATTTGGATAGTCCAGAAGCAATTTTCTTCCGTTTTTTTCGCGGACGGACAGGTATCCACTCTGAAACAGGAAACTTTCCGGAGGAGCCTGCTCTATTTCCGCAGTCAAAGTAAATTCGTCGTCCGTCGGAAAACCCCTGAAAATTTCCACTTCCAGATCATTCCGTTTGACGTAATCGGCCAGGAATGATGGCGTTCCGGACTCAAACCAAAAATTGAAGAATGTTTTCTTTTTAAAAAAGTTCAGTACAGAAAACGGGTTATAGAGACGAGTTTCTCCATCGAACGAAAATCCATCATAATAGTCTCTGATCTGAGTGAAGAGTCCTTCTTTGCTTGTTTTTGCGTCGACAGATATTTTATCCAGATATACTCCAAAGTTGCTCACGAGTTCTTCTTCAGTGTAACCCAACATCCCCGCAAAAGCCGTATCCATCGAAATGTCCTCAAGATTGTTCAGCGCAGAAAAAACTCCCATCCTCGAAAACTTGCTCATTCCTGTCATAAAAATAAAACGCAGGTGTTCATCGGCGGATTTAATCCGTATATAGAAATCCTTCAGAATTTCCCGTATTGCTTCGGCTGCCGGAAGATTGAAAACATGTTGCAGGACGGGGCTGTCGTATTCGTCAATCAGAAGGACGACCGGTGAGTCGTATTTTTGGGCCGTACGTTTCAAAAACCCGGAAAAGGCATCCCCGGGCGCGGCATCTTTGACTTCCACGCCGAGCCGTTCGGCATTTTCTTTGACTCTGGCCAACATGGATGAACGAAGAAGGTCAGGTCCCATGTTCGCTGTCAGGTCGCTCATGTCCAGCCGTACGACGGGATATGCTCTGTAATCGGGGCGATTCATGAATTCTTCAGCGTAAAGGCCCCGGAACAGTTCCTTTTTGCCTGAAAAAAGCGCATCAAAGGTGGATATGGTCAGAGACTTGCCGAAGCGTCGGGGCCGAGACAAAAAATAGGCTCTGCCGTTATCGATAAGATCCACGAGATATTTTGTCTTGTCCACGTAAAGATATCCTTCGTTTCGAATAATCTCGAACGTCTGGATGCCAATGGGCAGCCTGGGCAGTTTGCTGTTCGTCGCCTTTTCCTCCTTTCAGCGGGATTTTCCTTCTGTTCAACGAACAGTATTCATTATAAACGGTTTTCCCGCTCACGGACTTTGTCATTTGTATTTCAGGCTGTCCTCCGTCACCGGTTCGCGTGAGCGGGACGAGGATCCATTCAGGCGTTTTCTCCATTGGGCAGGAAGACAACCTTCATGACGTTGTCTTTGCGTTTGACGAAGGTTTCCAGTCCCTCCGCGAATTTTTCCAGAGGATAGGTGTGAGTCACCATGTCCCGGACGACGATATTGCCCCGTGAGATCAGGGAGAGGACTTTGCCGCTGACGTTGGGATTGGCCCGAGACCCGTGGATGGTGATCTCGTTGTGAGTGACGTACTTGAAAGGCAGCGGTTCCATGACGTCATCGGTAGCGACGCCCAAAAGCGTGACGACACCCCCTTTATGCACCATACGCACGGCCTGGACAAAGGTCCCCGGGGCTCCGGAACATTCGAAACATTCGTCGACTCCCAATTCTCCGGTCAGCTCTCTCACTTTGGAGACGGGATCGCAGGTGGTGAAATCTACGGCGTCGTCGCAGCCATAGCTCTGAGCCGTTTTAAGCCTCGACCCGCGCCCTACGACGATGAGACGCGCCGCTCCCATGGCCCGGGCGAGCTTCATGGCCATCATACCGATGGGTCCGGGGCCGATGACAGCCACGGTTCCTCCGGGAGTGATTCCCGAAAGTTCCAGTCCATGGAGCGCCACTCCCGCGGTGTCGCACATGGCCCCCTCCTGCCAGGAGACGTTATCGGGAAGTGGAGTGAGGCTCTGAATGTGATAGACGGCGTACTGAGCGTAGGCTCCGTTGACTTTGAAACCATAGTGGCGATGCCCCGCTGCGGTATTTCCATAGTTGTAGCAGAGCGTGTAACGCCCCGCCAGACAGTTTTTGCAGAATCCGCAGCCTTTATGCGCTTCACCGGCCACACGATCGCCGATTTTGAAGGCAGAAACTTGGGGGCCCAGGGCTATCACGCGCCCTGCCCACTCATGCCCGGCAATAAAGGGGTAACTCGGAGGCCAGTTCCCCGCCAGGTCTCCTCGAACGATCTCCGGATCGCTGCCGCAGATTGCCACGCCTCCGATTCGGCAAAGCACTTCGTTGGGGCCGGGAACGGGGACGGGCACCTCCTGGATCTCGAACTGTCCGGGAGCGGTAAGCACGACGGCCTTCATTTTTTCAGGAATTGAGTAATTATCCATTAACCTTTCCTCCTCTTCGAGCGTTTTAAAATATGCCTTCAAACATGGATTTAGCATATTATCATGTATATTATGTCAAGTTGCAATGTGATACTCAATATGTGATAATACCTTCGTCCAGAAGAAGAAGTAAATAACATTAATTATGAAAAAACGATGGAGAGATTTCTGCGCGGAAGACGTTCATAGTTTGATTTCGGTGAACCTTGTGGTGCAGGTATGCTATGGAAAAGACGGAACTCTCGGGCAAAAAAATACAGGCGGTGTCTCAGGCGCCTGAATACCAAAGGAGGAGTTACAAGATGAAGAAATCTTCGTTGATCCTGTTGGCAGGTTTCATGGCTCTTCTCACGATTTTTGCTTCCGGAGTGGCGGCGGCAGAAAAAAAACCTCGTTTGGGTGTGCTCATCTTTGATTACTCAAATGCGTACGTTTCCTACATTCGTAACAGCATCGAACACAGTAACGCGGACGGTAAAGCCGAACTGATCATGGTCGACTCCCAGAATGACCAGGCAAAACAGGTCGAACAGGTAGACAATCTGATTCAGCAGGGTGTGGATGCCCTCGCCATCAACGCTGTGGCGCCCGAATCCGCCGGGGCCATGATCGACAAACTCAAGGCGGCAGGGATTCCCGTGGTGTTTTTCAACCGCTGTCCTTCCGAAAAGGACCTGAAGAGCTACGACAAATGTTTTTATGTGGGAACGACGCCGGCTCAGTCCGGTGAAATGCAGGCTAAAATGGCGTGGGAGGCTTTTAAGGCCAACTCGGCCTTCGACAAAAATGGCGACGGCAAAATGCAGTACGTCATTATTAAGGGAGAGCCGGGACATCCCGATGCCGAAGCCCGTACCGAGGCAAATCAGTATACCCTCAAAAATCTGAATGCCTCCGTCGAATTACTGGACATTCAGACAGGCCGTTTCCGCACGGCAGAGGCAAAGGACGTCATGGACGCCTGGGTGGGTAAATTCGGCGATAAGATTGAGATGGTGCTCACCAACAGCGACGCTATGACGCTGGGGGCAGTCGAATCTCTGAACGGCGCAAAGATCAAATCGGGCATCGTAGGGATCAACGCTTTACCGGAGGTTCTTCCCCTCATCGACAACGGAACGCTGATCGGCTCGATTCTGTCGGACGCAGGTCGGGAGGGCGTGTGTATTTACACGATGAGCTACAACCTCGCCACAGGAAAAGATGTACTGACCGGACTGAAGGAGGGCTTCGGATCCATGAATGACGTCCGTATCCCCTATATCCCCATCGATAAAAGCAACACGAGCCTTGCGCGGGAGATTTACGGCAAAATCCTGAAGTAAGCGAATTCGGTGCGAAAGCACAAAAGTATTTTGGATATGAACGCTGCGGGGGCGTGACATTTTGTCGCGCTCTCGTTTTGGTGGAGCGGAGGGATCCCCTGTGGCAGATACGCCCTATATTCTTGAAATGAGGGGAATCTATAAATATTTTCCAGGAGTTCAGGCGTTGAAAAACGCAAGGCTGCAGGTGCGTCCTGGAACGGTTCACGCATTGATGGGGGAGAACGGAGCGGGCAAATCCACGCTTATGAAATGCCTCTTCGGGATTTATATCCGGGACGAGGGAGAAATTTTACTGGAAGGATGCCCCGTCTCTTTTGAAAATCCGCATCAGGCGCTGACTCACGGCGTATCCATGGTCCATCAGGAGCTGAACCAGGTTCTGGAGCTGAGCGTCATGGAAAACGTGTGGCTTGGCCGCCTGTTTTGCCGGGGTTTCGTTGTGGACAGAAAAAAATTGTTCGATGAGACAAAGGCCCTCTTCGAGCAGCTCAAAATCGACATCCACCCTCGTATAAAAATAGGAACGCTTTCAGTCTCTCAGCGTCAAATGGTAGAAATTGCGAAGGCAATTTCCTGTCAGGCCAAAGTACTGGTTCTTGATGAACCCACCTCTTCCCTGACGGACAAGGAAGTACGGCATCTGTTCGAAATGATACGCGGGCTGACGGAGCGAGGCTGCGCCGTCATTTATATTTCTCATAAGATGGAAGAGATCCTCCAGGTGTCTCATGACGTCACGATTATGCGGGACGGGGAATGGATCGCCACTCAAGCGGCTTCGGATCTGACCACGGATAAAATTATCCGGCTGATGGTGGGGCGGGAGATCGTCAATCGCTTCCCTCCCAAACACAACAGGCCTTCTGACAGGGTCGTGCTGAGTGTCCGAGGTCTGACGGGCTATTATCAGCCCACGGTCAGAGATATGTCCTTCGATCTGCATGAAGGGGAGGTTTTGGGGATAGCGGGACTTATGGGCGCCCGCCGTACGGAAGCGGTGGAAACGATTTTCGGCATTCGCCGCCTTGCGGAGGGCACGATCGAGAAAAACGGCAGAAAATTGCCGCCTCCTGTGCCTCACACCTCCATTGTCAACGGTTTTGCCCTCATTACGGAGGAACGCCGGAGGTCGGGGATCTTTGAGGATCTTAGCGTCTCTTTCAATACGGCCATAGTGAAATTGCCGGCTTATTGTAAAATGGGCGTCGTAAACGATAAAGCCATCAAAGCGGATACGAAAGCGATGATTGAAAAGCTGCGAATCAAAACGCCCTCCCAAAAAACCTTTGCCCGCGCTCTTTCGGGAGGAAATCAGCAAAAGGTCATCATCGCCCGCTGGCTTTTGGCGGGTCCGGATATTTTTTTGCTTGACGAACCCACAAGGGGTATCGACGTGGGGGCGAAGTACGAAATCTACCAAATTATCGACGCAGTGGCCCGGGAAGGCAAAAGTGTCATTTTCATTTCTTCGGAAATGCCGGAGCTTTTAGGCGTCAGTGATCGCATTCTTGTCATGAGCAACGGCAGAGTGGCGGGGATCCTCAATGCGGGAGAAACGACCCAGGAAGAAATTATGTTGTTGAGCGCAAAATACCTCTAAGTAAGGCGAGGCGGAGAAGGTGTGGAGATCCGGAACGGAACCAGGCAAGTCTGCGGCGTCCCTGTATGGGAGTTTTTTGCTCACCTACGCGATTTATATCATTTTGTTGCTGATCTTTTTTGGCATGGTGGTGCTTGAACCCGGACTCCTGACGTTCAGAAACCTCCTGTTCATTTTGTCCCAGGCCTCCACCCGCGTCATTCTGGCGCTGGGAGTGGCGGGTATCATCGTGCTGGGCTGCACCGACCTCTCTCTGGGAAGAGCGGTGGGCTTTGCGGGCATTATGACGGCGAGCCTTTTGCAAAGTGTCTCCTACGAACGCAGAATTTTCGCCGGAATGCCGGAGCTGCCGATTTTCATTCCCATTTTGGGGGCGATGCTCCTCTGCGCGTTGTTCGCGGTTCTGCAGTGTTACTTCGTGGCTAAGGTGAAGGTTGCTCCGTTCATTGCCTCTCTGGCCTTTCAGCTGGTTCTTTACGGAATTCAGTCCATCTATTTCGACGTGGTGAATAAATCTTCTCCCATCGGAGGATTGGACGAACGATTCAAACATTTTGCGCAGGGCTACGTTCCTCTGGGCAACCCCGGTATTCCCTATCTGGTTATTTACGCCACTCTGACTACTTTGGTCATATGGTTCATCTGGAATAAAACCCGACTGGGACGCAACATGTTCGCGATCGGCGGCAACAGCGAGGCGGCCAGCGTCTCGGGAATCAACATCGTCCTGACGATGATGATGATCTACACCACGGCGGGGTTGCTTTACGGTTTCGGCGGCTCTCTGGAGGCGGCGCGCACGGGGAGTGCGGCAAACTCTCTGGGCTCCGGCTATGAACTGGACGCCATCGCTTCCTGCGTGGTGGGGGGCGTCTCCATGCGAGGCGGAGTGGGCTCTGTGGGCGGCGTGGTCATCGGTGTGCTGATTTTTCAGGTCATCAGCTACGGTCTTGTGTATTTGCGGGTCAATACCTACGTTCAGTATCTGATTAAGGGCATCATCATCCTGCTGGCGGTGTCCATCGACACGCAGAAGTACATTCAGCGCAAGTAACCGAAGCATAAAAGGGGGAAGTGGGTTATGTCTGTTCAGTACAGAGAAATCATCGATTTGACGCTGGGAATCGTCTCCAATATGTCAGTACCTCCCGGAAACAGGAAAACACTGCCTCCTGTGGAATTCCGGCTCTACAGTGATGCCTCGAAGGACGGCATCCAGGTGGGTTTTTATCAGCAGGGCATCCACGCGGGAACCCATCTGGACGCACCGCGTCACATCGTTCCCGGCGGTAAAACCATCGATGAATTGCCGCTGGATTATTTCATGGGCAAAGGGTACTGCATCAACTGTACCGCGGTGAAACCCAACGAACCCGTTACAGCCGCTATGCTGGATTATGCGTCATCAAAAATAAAAAAAGGGATGATGGCGTTCCTTTATACGGGATGGAGCGACAAAATGTTCGGGCAGGACGCCTACTGGAACGATTCTCCTTTCCTCGGGGAAGATGCGGCCCAGTGGCTGGTGGATCACGGAACGAAGATCGCGGGGTTCGATTTCTTCCAGGAGATCGGCGCAAAGCAACCCGTGCTCAATCCCGCTTTGTTCAAAGTGCATAAAATTCTTCTGGAGCACGGCTGTTTGAACATCGAACACCTGACCAATCTGGGGAAAGTGGTGGACAGCATCTTCGATGTCATTGCCCTGCCCCTGAAGATCATCGGCGCAGAGGGTTCTCCCACGCGGGTGTTGGCCCTGAGAGACTGAACGGAGAACTTTATG
The DNA here is from genome assembly GCA_031272035.1 of Synergistaceae bacterium. Lineage (NCBI taxonomy): Bacteria > Thermotogati > Synergistota > Synergistia > Synergistales > Synergistaceae > Synergistaceae bacterium. The sequence continues at coordinate 28,164 of JAISUO010000102.1, read as the reverse complement.
AAAGAGGAATTTATGAAAGCGACACGTCTTTTCAGATTTCACGAAAAACTGAACCTGGTCGAGCTTCCAATTCCTGAACCCGGAGAAGGAGAAGTGCTTGCCAGAGTTTTGGCCAGTGGTATTTGCGCCTCCGACCTGCATATTATGGAGGGAAAAATTTCCACGGTGCGCCTGCCTTACACGCCAGGCCATGAACTTTGCGGTGAAGTCCATACGGTGGGCCCCGGGGTGGATAACCTCCAAAAGGGAGACCGTTTTGTGGCCGCCATTGATGTGCTGTGCGGCAAATGTCGTTTTTGTCGGGAAGGCAGAGAAAATTTGTGTGTTCACAGAACGCGGATCGGTTTTGAACGCGACGGTTCCCACGCGCAATATTGTGTTGTTCCGGCCGCCAATGTTTTCCCGATCTCCAGAGAAATTCCCTGTGAACAGGCGGCGATTATCCCCGATGCGGTGGCCTGCATGTATCATGCCTTCACCGCTCAGGGCAGAGTTCAGCGTGGAGATATCGTATGTATCCTTGGGGTCGGCGGGCTTGGGTTCCAGGGAATCCAGATCGCCCGGCATCTGGGGGCGAAAGTCGTTGTCACCAGTCGGCAGGATCGGAAACTGGCTCTTGCCGAAAAAGCGGGAGCGGATGGTGTAATCAATACCAAAACTCAGAATTTCAGGGAAGAAATTATGCGTTTTACCGATGGCGCCGGATGTGATGTCGTTTTTGACAACATTGGAATCGCCGCTTCCGTGGGTGAGGCGGTGGCGGTTCTGCGGCGGGGCGGCAGAGTGGTGGCGGCAGGTTACAGTGACCCTGAATTCAGCGTGAACTATCAGGATTTAGTCCTTTATGAAAAGGAAATTATCGGAATTCGTGGCAGCACTCCGAAAGAACTGCGCGAAACGATCGCACTGGTAGAAAAGGGCGTCCTGAAACCTTTTGTTTACCAGACCTGCGAGTTTTCCGAAATCAACGAAGCCTTGAACCGTCTGCGCAACAGTGAGTCGCTGGGACGAACGGTGATTTTACCCTGGAAGGAATAGAAAAATAAGAACGGGGGACGTTCAGAGTTCGAATATCCCCCGTGCCTTATACCAGCTTATACCAGATTGAAATCAAAAGCCTGTTGGTATCCTCTTCATTTTTCCAGAATGACTTTGTAGCCTCCGTCGCGTTCCTCCAGGGTGGTTTTCCAGCCTTTGTCCCCGGCGAAGCGGGCGACGTTGTTGCGGGAAGTCGCGGTGTCCACGAGAACCTCCACCCTGCCGGAGGGCGTTTTATCGAGAACCTTTTTGAGCTCTATAACGGGCTGAGGGCAGGAGAGCCCCGAAGTGTCGATGGTAATGACGTCGTTCATCCTTAATTTCCTCCTGACTCGATTGAATGCTTTTCTCAGGCCTGTTTCCTGGTGCAGCTGAAACCGATCAGGAGACAGACCACAAGGCTGGCGATGGTGACCGGAATCCCCCAGGGGCCCACTCCGGCTCCGCTGGACGCGGCGCTGAAGTTGTGGGCGAACGCGGCTCCCGTCAGCAGTCCCAGAACGAAAACCCCTGCGTCGGCGTCGCCCTCACCCGCCATGATGAGCTGACGACCGGGACAGCCGCCGGCCAGCGTGAAAGCCAGCCCCGACAGCACCATGCCCAGGAAGTTCCAAAGCTCCTGCGTGTGGGCGATGGGCTGTTTTTCAAAACCCGGATGAAACTGCCCCAGGGCGTAGTTGACCACGAAGGCCGCGACGGTGAAGGAGACGATGCCCCGGAACAGGTAGCCGTCCCTCAGCATGAAGAGGTCGCGAAGCGCGCCAACGGTGCAGAAGCGGCTGCGCTGGGCCAGCCAGCCGATGATGAGCCCTCCGGCCAGGGAGATCAGGAAGGGCGCGTGGGCGGCCCCTGGTCCCTCTTTGGAGAAGAAGATGGGTCCCGTTGCCGCTCCGTCGGAACCGACCGGTCCGAAAAGGGGCTTCAGGACCACGAGGGCCAGCAGGATGACGGCGATGACGGGCATGACCAGCCCTGTGGCCTTGGGATTGCGTTCGGCAGCTCCCAGGCTGAAGCCGTTCCACAGAAACGCGATGCCGATCAGCGCGCCGACGGCCAGACCGCCGATTCCGTAAAGCGCGTTCCAGTCTCCGCCGGCCACGCGAAGGTAGGCCCTCCAGGGGCATCCCAGAAAAACGAGAGCGCCGAACATGGCGCAGACCCCCAGGAAGAAGCGCACCAGCGGAGACGATCCGCCCCGGGGGGCGTACTCCCGAAAGAACAGAGCCGACGCGAAGGCGCCGAGAATCGCGGCGGGAATTTCAGGCCGCAGATACTGAACGATACCCGCCCGGTGAAGCCCCAGAGCCCCCGCGATGTCGCGGGTGAAACAGGCCGCGCAGAACCCCATGTTGGCGGGGTTTCCCCACCAGACCAGCAGAGCCGCCAAAGCGCCAAGCACCCCGCCGGCCACCAATGGCCCCTGACGGGACGTCAAAATTTTATCCATAACACATCCACCTCCAATGATTTCCTGAATCCTGAACAATATATTTTTTTACAGATTTTGCGATTTTGAGAGCAGGGGACAGAATCGATTCGGAGAAAAAACGATGAAGAACGCGGAGCGGAGGACAAAAAATGAAAAATGGAGAGCGTCTGACGACAGGAACACGCCCTGAACCTCAGACGAAAATTTTCAGATCAAAAATATCGGGTCAAAATCTCCAAATTCAAATTTCCAGATTTAAAGCTGGAGTGTCGCTCATGGCCGTTCTGCTTTTCTCCGTCGATCCGTAAATGCAGACCCGTGCATTGGACGCTTCACATCAGGTAACGCCCGAAAATAAAACAGCCATGACAAACCCTCCTTTTTATAGCGGTCGGCTATTTTTGCGCAGATTTTTATCGGTAATTATAATCTTTTGAGCGCCATATTTTCAGTGCAGGATTACGTAATCCGCTGTAATTTACAGTCGACTCTGCCGGCCGGTTTCCTCGAAGAGATAGCCCGTTACGGTCAGCAGCGCGGATTCTCCCTCCGAGAGGCGGGTATTCCGATCCGCCCGCATGATGCGTGCCGGCGTACAGGTTCCGTCCCTGAAAAAATAGATGACAGGCGGCTCCAGACGCCAGCCGTTCCCCGCCAGCGGATAGCGCGTCGTCAGTGGTTTCCACTCCAGAGTGCGCCTTGTGGGGTCGAAAGGATCTTCGACCTGCATGAAGCCTTCGATAACGACAGGGCCTCTCTCGTCTCTTTCGGAAGCATCGAGCCTCATTCGCACGCTGACGCCGTCGAGGGCCAGGTCGGACAGCTCCATCACCGTCCGCTGCAGACCGCGCATGGGGGACTCGAAGGAAAGAAACCCCTTCGGCATGACCATGACCGCCGCCAGAGCGATGATGACCATCACGATCGTGAGCTCGATCAGAGTGAAACCCCGCCGTCGGGAAAATCGCATGATGAACTTCAGCTTTACAGCGGGTCGTGGTTGTTGATGTCCGCGTTTCTGCCCTCGCCGCCCTCTTCGCCGTCGGGCCCTGTGGAGATGATGTCGTAGGCGCCGCGCTCGCCGGGGCAGCGGTAGATGTAGGGGTTGCCCCAGGGGTCGTCGGGGATATTTTTCATGTAGGGTTCCTCCGGGTAGCGTTTGGGGATGGGGGACGTGACGGGCTTTTTCACCAGAGCGTCGAGGCCCTGCTGGGTCGTGGGGTAGACGCCGTTGTGCAGACGGTACATGTCAAGGGCCGTGACGAACGCCTCGATCTGGGCCTTCGTCGTGGTGCGGCGCGCTTCTTCCAGACGGGCTACGACCTGAACGGTGGCGACCGTGGCCAGAATACCCAAAATCACCACCACGACCATGATTTCGATCAGAGTGAACGCCTTTCTGCGTCTTTGGGGTTTGATGTTTTCGGAATCGAAGGAAACTCCGCGTCGTTCACCGACGTTTTTTTGCATCATACAGACCTCCCTGTTGGATTATTATTGTACGGGGCACGAAAAGAACTCCTGCCCGGAATCATTATAGGCCTTCCTGCGCCGGTCGGCATTTACTTTACCATGCCGGAGAGATTCAGAATCGGCAAAAGTATCGCCAGAACGATAAAACCGACCGCAAAACCGAGAATCAGTACCATTGCGGGTTCCATCAAAGTTGCGAGACGTTCCATCTGGGCCTGGGCGATCTCCCAGTTGTTCTGCCCCACGTTGGTGAGGGCTTCCGTCAGGTCTCCTCCCATTTCGCCCACCCGAACCACGTAGACCACATCTTCGTCGAAGCCCTCTTTTTCCAGGGCTTTGTCGAAGCGATGCCCCGCTTTGACCAGGTCGGCGATGTTCAGCCATTTTTGGGGGCGGACGTCCATGGAGGAGGCCATGCGCAGCCCCTGCACCAGGGGAATGCCGGATTTCAGAAGCGTGGCCAGGTGGGACATGATCAAAGCCAGGGTCAGACGTTCGCGGATTCCCTTCATGAAGGGCAGCGAGAATTTTTTGCCGCGGCGTTTCTGGATCAGCCAGAAAACGAGAATCGCGATCAGGATGGGCAGTCCGAAGCTGTTGAGGAAGCTCGAAAGCGCCAGCAGAAGCCGGGTGGGAAGAGGCAGAGTCTGCCCCAGATCCTGAAACATCGCGGCCAGTTTCGGCACGACGAAGGTCAGGAGGAAAGCCACGACTCCCACACCCACCACGATCATGACGACGGGGTAGGTCATGGCGCTTTTGATCCTGCGCTTCAGGGACGCCTCCATGCGGAACTGGGCGGCGGACTGCTCCAGAACGGCGATGAGAGAGCCGCTTTGCTCCCCCGACTCCACCACCCGCCACAGGCTTTCGAGGAAGGCCCCGCTTTCCGCCAGGGCGGTGTGGAATTTTTTCCCTCCCACCACGTCTCGAAGCACGCCGTCGAACGCCGCGGCGATGCGCCTGTCCCGGCTCTGACGGCCCAGAATTTTGAGGGCGTCGGCCAGAGGAAGCCCCGATTTCAGGTAGGAGGCCAGAGAACGGCAGAACATGATGTGAACGTCAAGGGACAAAGGGCGTTTTCTGTCGTAGCGAACCGCTTTTTCCTCTGCCTGAGAGATTTCGACCACCACCACGCCCCGCTCCGTCAGACGCTCCACGGCCTGAGCGGAAGAGGAGGCCTCCAGGGTTCCCTTTGTCTGCTTCCCCCGGCTGTCGTATCCTGAATAGTTAAAAGAAGGCACGATTCTACTCCTCTCCGGCCACTCGAATCAGCTCGTCGGGAGAGGTCTTTCCGGCCGCCACGGCGTCGAGCCCGATTTCCCAGAGGGTCTTGAAGCTGCGCTTTCGGGCGATTTCCCGGAGTTTCGAGGCCTGAGCGCCGGCGGCGATGGCCTCCTGGATTTCCTCGTCGATTACAAACTGTTCGTAAAGTCCCAGACGTCCGTGGTATCCCGTTCCGTTGCACCGGGGGCAGCCCGCGGGTTCCCAGGCCGTTTTGACGCCCTGCCGGGCCATGACCGCGGGAACGGAGGTTTCTCTGCGGCAGTGAGGGCACAGACGCCGGGCCAGGCGCTGAGCGACGGTTCCGATGATACAGCTCGCCGCCAGGTAGGGCTCGATGCCCATGTCCACCAGACGGATGACCGCCCCTATGGAGTCGTTGGTGTGCAGGGTCGAAAGAACCAGATGTCCGGTCAGGGACGCCTGTACGCCGATGTGGGCCGTTTCGAAGTCCCGCATTTCTCCGATCATGACGATGTCCGGGTCCTGACGCAGGATGGAGCGCAGGGCCGAAGCGAAGGTCACGCCGGCCTTCTCGTTCACCTGAATCTGGGCGACGCCGGGAAGTGCGTACTCCACGGGGTCCTCCACCGTGATGATGTTGACTTCCGGTCGGGCCAGCGCCTGAAGAATGGCGTAGAGGCTGGTGGTTTTCCCCGATCCCGTGGGACCCGTGAAAAGGATCATGCCGTGGGGGCGGTAGATCAGTCCGTCCATGACCTCCCGTTCCGCCTTCTCCATGCCCAGGTCCTCCAGAGTCAGGAGCCCGTGCCCCTTGTCCAGCATACGCATGGCTATCCGCTCTCCGTACTGGGTCGGAACGAGGCCCACGCGGATGTCCACGGCGTGGTCCGCCAGAGTGATGCCGATTCGTCCGTCCTGGGGGGCCATGTGCTCGGCGATGTCCATTCGCGACATGACCTTGATGCGGCTGGTGAGGGGGGCCTGGTGGGTTCTTGGGAGACGCAGACGGTCCTGGAGAACTCCGTCGATGCGGAAGCGGATCAGCACCTCGTCCTCGTAGGGCTCCACGTGAATGTCCGTGGCCCTCTGCTTCAGGGCGTCCACAAAAAGGCCGTTCACAAGACGGATGACGGGGACGTCCACGGAGTCGCTCAAAACGTCCTCCCGGTTCAGATCGTCGATGTCCTCGATGCCCTCCATATTTTTGGCCGCTTCGTCCGCCGCCACGCTTCGGATGTCGTAGAGCCGGCGCAGCAGCTCCGAGATGTCCCGGTCGGGGTACAGCTCCAGATCCACGGGCAAACCCATGGCCGTTCCCAGCATCTGGGCTTTGGAGAACGCCTCGACGGACGTCGCGCCGACGATCAGGACGCCGTCCTCCACGCGAAGGGGCACGATTTTGGCGCTGCGCAGAACGTCGAGCCCCATGCTTTCGGGAAGCAGTTCCGCAATTTCTTTGGCCTCGGGCAGCGCGGGGCTTTTCTCGCCGGTGGCCGGCGCGGTCCGGGAATCGTTTATGGCATCGGAGGCAGTCGCGGCGGCAGGTTCATTCATTGCAACGCTCATTTTCTGTTTTTCTTTATGCTTTTCTGGTAAAGCTCGGAGAAACGCCTGTCCACTTCCGTCTCCATGGGACCCGCCGCCGGTCGTTTCGAATCGCTGGACTCGATGGCCGTCTGGGTCGTGGCCTGGCGCATCTCTTCGGTATTGCGAATGATCTGAGGCGTCAGGAAGATGATGAAGTCGATTTTTTCCTTCTCTTTGGAGGTCTTTTGAAAAAGCCCGCCCAGGAGAGGAATGTAGGAAAAACCGGGTACCCGGCGTTTCAGGGATTTTTCCGTTTCCTTGATGATGCCGCCCAGGACGATGGTTTCGCCATCCTCCACGACCACCGAGGTTTTGACCTTGCGCTTGGCCGTCACCGGGGTCACGGAGGTGGTGGCGGTGAGCACGTCCTCCGTGGTCTGCTCGATGTCCAGGGCCACCAGGTTGCCGCTCCGGATGTGGGGGGTTACGGTCAGGGTCAGTCCCGTGTCCTTGTAGTCCATGCTCTGCTGGACCGCGCCGGGGTTGGAAAGGTCCGACGTGGAGCCCTTCAGGACGGGGATGACCTGTCCCACCTGAAACGAGCTCTCCTTGTTGTCGGTGCACATCAGGCGCGGAACGGACAGAATGTTCACCGCGTCGTATTTTTTCAGCATCTCGACGGTGGTGTAGATCAAAGCGAGGGGTTTGTAGTTGGTCACGGAGTAGGTGGACCCGTTGCGGTCGACCAGCTCCTCGCTGCGGGACAGCTCGTTGAACCACTCCGTGAACTGGCTGGGGACGCTGCCCTCGCCCAGCTGACCCAGGCCGCCCAGCATGAGGTTGTCCCAGATCTGCCCTCCCATGATGGACCAGTCGATTCCGGCCCGGTCCAGATTGGTGACGTTGACCTCCGCCATGAAACCCCGAATCAGAACCTGTTTGGGCTGGACGTCGATTTCCATGAGGATTTTTTCGAGGGCGTCGTACTGTCTCTGGCTTGCGGCGAAGATCAGGCTGTTGGTGGTCACGTCGGGAACGACGGTGGCCGGGAATTTCCCCTCCTGGTTGGGCTGGAGCATGGCCGAGGCCGCCAGAACCTTGCCGATTTGCTCGGCCGCCGCTGTGGCGTCGATGTTCTGCAGTTTGTAAATATGAAAATCTCCCGTTTTGCTGGGCAGGACGTCCAGTTCCCGGATGAGCTGCGCCGCCCCCACGAGAACGGAGGGTTCGGCCGCCACGAGAATTTTCCGGCTGTTGGGGTCGGGAATGGCGGTGAGCCCCCGAAGGTGTCCCCCCGTCTGAGCGATGGCGTTGAGCTGGTTGGCGATGGTCACCGGATCTCCGTGCTCCACCGAAAACACCCGGCTGATTTTGGCGATTCTGGGGTTGTCCATGTCCCGGATGATCTGGACGCTTTTGCTGACGTCCACGGCTCGCCCCTGCAGCATGATGTCGCGGCCGTTCCCGATGGGGAGGACGATAATGTTCTGTCCAAAGGCCTGCTGCAGCGCCTGGATCACGTAGTCCGCAGTGATGTAGTCGAGAGGGACGATATGGGTGACGGTTTGCTCCCCGGGCCCAGGTCCGCCCTTGCCCCGGCCCACCTGGGTCGAGGTGCTGACGCCGCCCTGAGCCAGTTTGAAGTACGCCCCCATGTCCTGCAGGGACCAGCCGTAGGTCTGAAGCACGGACAGCATGATCTGCTGAGCCTCCTGAATGGAGGAGGGTTTGGGGGAGATGACCGTGATTTTGCCGGTGATGTTCGGCGGAACCACGATATTTTTCTCCAGAATCTCCGACATGAAACGGACGAACTTCACGAGATCGATGTCCGTGAAGTTGAAATACACGATTCCCTTGCGCCGCATGGCCTGAGCGGCTTCCACAAGGGCTTTCTCGTCCTGAGCGTTTTCCGCGGCCGCGGCGCTCTTTCCATTGGTCCCTCCGCCGGCGGCGGGAGCGGCCTGAGCGGGATCAGGAACGGCACAGAACAAAATAAACAGCAAAAATACGGCCATAACCGTCTTTTTCGGTACCTTCAAAAGCGCTCACCCTCTTAAAATTCCTGACGCGGCGAGAGGTTCGGTGATTTAAGCCTCTTTTTTACCCTCTTGCCGTATCAGGCGCATGTCCTTTTATTTTTCTTCGGCGTTGTTTTCCGGCAGATAGAGAACCATCTCCCGACCTTTATACTCCACCGTCAGCCTTCGAAAAGTCAGTTCCACATCTCCCGCCACGGGAACGGAGTCGGTCGCCACTGTCCATTTTACACCGTCTTTTTCTCCGCTGTCGGGCATATCTTCCTTCATCAGAAATTCGAGCTGCACCTTCTGCGCCTCGGCAATCAGCTCCTGCTCCAGCCGGACGTCGTTCAGAGCGCGGATGGACATCGCGATGAGCCTGAACCCGCTTACGGTCACAAGTCCGGTAATCGCCACGGCCACCAGCACCTCGATCAGCGTAAAACCCCTGCGTCGCAAACGGCACCCCGGTCAGCGAACGACGTACTTCAGAGAGACGGGCGCCCCGTCCCGTATGACTTCGACGTCAAAACGGTCGCTGTTCATGAGCGAGTTCAGGGAATTGGTGATGTCCGTCACGTTTCTGAACGCGATTCCGTTAATTGAGCGGATCGTGTCTCCCTTGTTCACTCCCAGCTGATTGAGGATACTGTCCTTGTTGATCCACTGAATTTGCAGACCCTCTCCGTCTTTGGGCGGTCGCAGGCGGACGTTCTTCAGCTCCTCGAAGGGGTTTTCCAGGAGCTTTGTGACGAGGGTCCCCTCGATCATGCCCTCTTTCCCCCCCGGTTCGGCGGCGACCACCTGACTTCCGGAAGGAGCGGACGCGGCGGATGTGGAGTCCTCGCTCCGGCGGGCGGCGGAGCCCGGAGCGCCGCCGGAGGGCGACGTTGCCCCAAAAAGCAGGTCCTTGATCACGTACTCCTCGCCTTTGCTGAAAAGAGCCTGCCGAACGCCCACGTTCTCCAGCGTGTAGACGTCGAAGCTCTCGCCGATGAGAAGGATGTGCTGTTTGCCCTGGTTTTCGATCCAGACGCCCACGTCGGGCATGGGCCACTTCAGGACGGCGGTCGCCAGGTCTCCCGTGATGACGGCGGGGGAGTCCCCGCTGATTTCGCCCCCCGAAGCGTCCTCCTCCTGGAAAGGCCGGGGGGAGATGCGGAAGGGATTGGCGTCCAGAAACGCCGTCATGTTCAGGTTCTCCGTGTCGGCGACGGCGGCGGGAAGCAGAGCCGCCTCGGCCTCCGACCGTCGGGGCCGGTTGCTCTTCTCCAGCCATCCCTCCAGGCAGACCATCCCGAACCATCCCAGAGTCAGCCCCAGCAGCAGGGGCAGAATCCAACCCCAGGCCTTCCACACCTTCCCTCCTTCAAGGGGAAGAGAAGAGGCGCTCTGGAGATTTCCGGACGCGGACCTCTCCCTTTTCGGGGATTTTCTGTGAAACATTTGTCTCAGGCTCAGGTTTTTGAGGTTCATTGTTTCGCGCCTCCTTTTTTGTCTGCCGGCCGGTCCCTGCGCAGAACCCAGCGGCCGGGGCCCTCCTGCTCAAGAGGCAGGCCCAGCGCGGACTGCAGGGAGGGAAGGTTTTGCTCGAAGGCCTCCGATTTCACGTTTATCTTCAGGTCCGCCCAGCCGATAAGCCGGGAATCGGAGGGGGTGAGGGCCATCGCTCCGGCCAGGGCCAGCTCTCCGCCGCTTCGTATGTCTTCGAGGAGGATCTGACGCCTGCTGGCCGACAGGGTGATATGTCCGTCCCCCAGGGTTATTGCCGGAATTTTTTTGAGCAGTACGGGAATCTCCCCCAGTGCGGCTCCGGTGAAGCTGAACCCGCCGGTGGGGGCCATGTTGACCAGAGAACCCGAAACGTGGGGAACGACGGTCAGGGTTTTGCAGGAGAAGGTCACCGGCAGGCCCATCAGGGTCAGCCGGGCGTCCAGGTCGCGGACGAGAAATCCCCCCCGCGCGCTCTCCACCGAAGAATATCGAATCGTCGAGGATTCCCCGAGGCGCTGATCCGCCCTTTGCAGAACGGCCTCTCCAAGCTGTTTCCAGGGCATGAACACCCATGCCGCGATCGCGATGCCCGCCGCGAAAACAAGTCCCTTCAGCATGGTTTGCAGTATTTTTTTCATATGAAGTCTGCCTCTGTCTCCGTCAAGTCCGTCAAAACCATCACATATCGGGGCCGATGATGAGGGTCATGGAAAGCAGACGCTCTTCCCCCGAGGGAATGGCCCGTATTTCGGCCGAGATGACGTAAATTCCCCGGATCATCAACCCCCGGATCATCTCCGCCAGCTCCTCGGCGTAAATTCGGTTGATTTCCACGGAAAGCCTTTTCCCGTCGGGCATGGGGACGATCCGGCTGACCCGATCCCCCTGCACGATGTCGGAGGCCACCTGGTTGAAGGCCGTCAGGGCGTCCGACGTTTCCATTTTCTCGCCTTTTTGTCCGGGGGCGATCGCCCTGTACTCCGCCGCCAGACGGACCAGAGACGCGTAGCGCCCCCGCTGGAGGGTGAGACTGGAGGCGGAGCTTCTGGAAAGCCCGTTCATCCATCCCGCCGCGCCCCAGGCGACGACGACGCAGAGCGCCACAAGAAGGAAGCGGGCTCCGCCGTTGACGTCCCCTCTCAGAATGGAGCGGACCTGGTTGGAATGCACGTCGAAATTCATCGCCATCTCCTCACCACCTGACGCTCAGATTGAACCGGTACCCGACTCCCGGCGCGGCCTGCAGGTTTTCGAGGGTGGCCGAGCTGGAGTTCTCCAGACAGGCTCTCTGAAAACTCTGAACCGTTCCCACGTCCGGCGCGGATCCCGTGTAATCGACCCTGTCCACATTGTAGCGCACGGAGTCCAGCGTGACGTCCATGCTGGGGTTGTTTTCGAAAATCGTCCCCAGCTCGGAGAACACCTCGCTGATCATGCGCCCTTCGGAGGCTCCGTTTCCCTTCAGCTCCGCGATTTTCGCCCGGGCGAGGCCCAGAGGGTCGGAGACGGGCCCCGTTCGCGCCGGGTCGAAGGTTTCGCGATAGAGGGCGGCGGAGCGGCTTTGGAGGTCGCCGATGTCCTGCCGTATTCCGTACCAGCGCATTCCGTTTCCTCCGGCGACCAGGAGCCCAAGAATCAGCAGCCACACCGCCGCGCGGGTTCCCAGAGCCAGCGCGCGCTCAAGGCCCAGTGCGCTGTTCAGAGCGCTGTGAGAGAGATTGACCTCCTCGATCCAGGGGTATCGGGCGATGCTTTCGTTGATGATCTCCGGAAGACGGGCCAGTTCGGAGGGATTTTCCGCGTTCAGCGCAAAAAATTCTCCGGGCTCCTCCGACCGGGATTTGCAGTAGGCCTCCATCCACTCCCGCTCGGAGTCCGGAGTGGTTCGGGCGGCGGGTTTCCAACGGCAGAGGACGGGGATGCCGTTCCGCCAGAGGATCGAGCAGATGTTGGCCCTGTCCGCCCAGAGCGTAGTTCCGTTGCCGTGGATTTGGGAAACGAGGGGCAGAGGGGCCGGCCAGATGCGATTTTCGACGCCGCTCATGGGCGCCGTGACGCCCTCGGACTCCCCTTCGGAGGTGAACCAGACGACGCCGCTGCTGCTGCGGGCCGTTTTTTCCAGAACGGAGGGGAAAAGGTCCACCTTTCCCGCCGCCGTGTAGGGCAGAATTTGCAGCTTCAGCGCTTCTCTTATCCGCACGACGCTGGAGAAGGGAAACGCAAAGGAAGAAATCGCGACCGACTTCAGAGGCGACAGCGAAACGGTACGCCGCACGCGTCTGGGCAGGGAAGCGGAGGGAATCCTCTCCGTTCCGTTTTCGGTTACGCGAAAAAATACGGTACTTTCGTAAGACACTTCAAATCTCCTCCCAACGGACGACTTTACCGGCCGTTTTATCGATGACGACGTTGAAGTTCGTCCCTCCGCCGGTCTCCTCCAGCAGTTCGATCTGAATCGAAAAGTAGCGGCTTTTGAAATCCGCCAGGTTCATCAGGGCCGTCACCGACTTCGGCGGCAATCCCGGCACGTTTCGCAGGTCGGAGGTGCCTTTCAGAGACGTCTCCTCCCGGTAATCCACGATCTTTTGAGCCATGGAGTCGTCCAGACCCGGAAGAATCGCCAGAACCTCCCGGGGGGCGACGTTGAGGTTGATTTTCCCCCCGCTCCAGAGCGTGCAGTAGTCCGCCAGACCCGGCTTTCTTTCCTTTCCGCTTCCCTCGCCGTACAGCAGCGCGGGGGTCATGGTCTCGATGAGCAGAAATTCCGACAGGTCGAGGACCTGACGGTTGATGTAATGGTCCTTTTCGGCTCCCCCCATGCGGGGTTTTTTGTCCCTGTCCAGAAAGTCCAGGGTGGCGTAGATCATCTCCCGCTTCCCCAGCTTCACCCAAAGGTCCTCCCAGGTTTTCCGCAGCTCGTTGCGCAGCGTGTTGCCGTCGGGGAGAAAGAGGTTTCTCACGGGGATCCTGTCGTCCAGAGGGGTGATCTGCACGGCCCACAGCCCCAGATTGTCGGCTGGGAAGAGAAAGGGCTTGAACCAGGCGAGCCGGGGAGAGTCGTAGTTGGTCAGGGTATTGCTCTTCAGGCCGCTGATGATGGCTCCGGTCAGCACTCTGGCCATACTCCGGTTTTCCAGGGAGATTTTTTCCCGCAGCGCGCTTTTGATCTGCAGACGGGTGAACCAGGCGAAAGCGGTGGCGCAGGAAATGAAAATCACCCCCAGAAGCAGGACGGAAATCAGGATAAAACCATCCCGTGAGCGCCTGCGGCCCCGTGAACGCCTGAGCCCCGCGAAAAACGACGACAGGGAAAAGGACCGTAAATTTTTATTGGGAAAAACTGAACACATACTCGACACTTTCTCCTCCTCGCGAAAGAGTGAAACGCATGCCCTTCGGAATGGGGCCTTCGTAGTCGGAAACCCACTCGGGAGGTTCGAAAACAGAAAATCCCAGAGCCGTCACCCGGGGAATCACCAGTTGACCGTCGTCGGCCTCCAGTTTATCGGGCTCCACGTCCTCGGGCAGCTTCCCCGGCAAAAGCCAGCGGTAAAGACCGGGAATGGCGTTGCTCATGAAGCTCTCCCGAACCAGTTTGTAGACCACGCTGCCGCTGGGCTGGTTCTGTTTCACCGGAGCCGAACTCGCCACGATCAGGGTGTCCTCCCGCCCCGAACCGCCGAACGGTTCATGACCCACGAGGCGCACCACAATGGAGGCGAGGCGCAGCCCGGCTGCCACTTCCTGCGACATGAAGACCGCTGTGCGCTGAAGCGCCACGCTGTCCGCCCAGGCCGTTTCCGTCTCGGAGACCTGACGCACGGCGTAGATCACGGGGGCCAGAGACAGGGAAGCGATCACTCCAGTCAGGGCAAGGGCCAGAAGAACCTCCACAAGGGTAAAGGCGGACTTTCCCCGGAAAAAGGCATTGCTCCATCCTCTGCCTCCCCTGGCCTGAACTCTTCTTTCATCATAAATTCTTTCATAAATTCTTTTGCTGTTTATATAAAAAACCTCTCTTATACCAAATTTATATCAAATTAAAATATAAAGTTAAAAGCCCGAATCAGTTCCCCTCGGCGGGAGTGGTGATTCTCATGCCTCCGGACTCGTGGAGGGGAATCAGAATCAGGGCGTCCACCAGGTTGCCGTTGCTGTCCCGGATGTTCTTCTCCGTCTCCAGTCTGTAGGTCCCTGGCTTCAGATAGCCGGCGAGCTCCTTCAGGGCGTTCACGTCCTGAAAACGCTGGGACCACTCCAGCAGAACGCGCAGCTCCTCGGAGTGAGGTTCCCGCATAAAATGCTGTTTCAGAAGCCGGTATCCTTCGGAGAGCATTCGAATATCCTGCTCCTGCTCTCCCCGGCGAAGGTAATGATAGCCCAGGTTTTTCAGGGCTTCGTTGCGCACCATCAAATGCTTCGAGGCCTGCTGGAGAAGGTTGCCCTGCACGGTGGGGTTCGACGTGAGCAGGGCCTCCCGGATCGTCCGGTCTCCCACCATGCCGTCTCCCAGATAGAGGAGCCCCGCCAGAGCGCCCGCGGTGAACACCACTCCGCAGAGCCGGGACAGAGTCCCCAGCCTGGCCGTTCTGTCGGGCATCAGAATGGTGAACATGTCCCTGTTGGAGATGGCGAAGCCAAGGGAGAGCCACAGGATGTTCTCGATCCGGTGAAAGGGGCGGGTCCAGAAGGCGTTGAAGGAGATCAGCGCCACCAGAGAGCAGGCCCAGATAACCTCCGGCGCCACGTGCTGCCTGCGCCAGAGCATGACCAGAAGGGCGCCTCCCCACAGAACCCACATGGACAGCAGCAGGATGCCCCCCGCTGTGCCCCCCTCGCAGAACCACTGCAAAAACTCGTTGTGAGCCCAGTGGGTGTACTGCCAGAGAATGTCCGACCGGTTTTTGAACATCTCGCGCTGGGCTTCGAGGTAATGCCACTTGTACTGTCCGATGCCCACGCCCTTCCAGGGGTACATTCCAAACAGGGTGCGGGAAGTGGTCCATATGCCCGCGCGGCCGCCGAAGGTCTCCGCGTGCTGAACCATGTCGGCGGTTTTGGAGATCAGCTCCACGGAGCGCTGCTGGTTGAAGGCCGTGCTCAGGGTCAGCACCACGAGAAAAAGCCCGAAAACATGCAGCAGGCGCCTCGTGTAGCCGCTTCGCATCTGCCGGTGGAGCGTGAAAACCAGCGACAGGATCAGGAGAATCAGCAGGCCGTAGAGACCCCAGGCGGCCATGGTTCCCGCGCCCTCTCCCGGCTGGGAGTGGATTCGCGTCAGCAGCCACACCGCCAGAACGATGAGCAGCAGGATGCCCCCCGTCAGAGCCGGAGATTTTTTCGCCGCGGGAGACAAATCCTGATCGCCGAACTGGCGGAGAATGACGAAGGCCAGCACCACGAGGGCCACCCCCAGAGACAGAATCGCCGAGCGGCTGGTGCTGTTCCAGAGCCCCCAGATGTTGATTCCCATAAGGACCAGATTCAGCGTCGTCAGGGCGGGATGCCGCTTTTTCCCCTCCGGAGAGGCGGCGTAGGCGATGTAGAGGTAAATGGAGCTCATGATGCAGACCGCCATCCACAGTCCGAACATGTTCTGCTGCCCCGTGTTGCCGATGTAGTTGCCGGGGGTGGGAAGGATCAGAGGGGTAAAACCGTTGAGAGAGCGTATCTGAAGTTCAGCGAATACGACGTTGATCGCCGCGTTGATGTTGGCCAGCCAGAGAAGCGGCCGGATCGTCCGGTTGGGGAAGGAGTTCCAGGAGATGATGTAGAAGGCCCAGACGGCGGAAAAGCACAGAATTTCCTGAATGAAGCTCGGCTTGGAGAGAATGGGGATCCACAGGGGCTGCAGCATGGAGTAGGCCAGGAGCAGCAGCCAGGCCATGCCGAAGGGATCCACCCTGAAATCGATGCGACCCGGGCCGTACACGGCCAGACGTATCCCCGCCACGATCAGCGCAACTCCCACCGGTACCCCCGCCACAAAAAACTTGAGGAGGTGCAGGGTATCGTACCAGTAGACCCCGGAGTAGACCAGGTTGGGCAGCGCCAGGGAGATGAACCAGAGCGGTGCGAGAAGAAGCGGCGGAACGAGAGGAAGGGGCTCTCCCGCGGACGCCGGGCTGGAGGAAAAAGGTCTTTCCTGTCTTTTTTTGTTTTCGTTCACCGGCCTTGAAGCCGCCACATGGACCACTACCTTTCGGAAATCGTATCTCCCTATTGTATATCAGATTTCCCTCCGCCGCGACCATCTGAGCCTTTTACTTCAAATTGGTATAAAATTCCTGACGGGGGAAACGATCGGAGGAAAAATATGAAAAGTGGAAGAAGGCTGCTGGCGCTGGTCAAAAAAGAATGGGTTCAGATCCTTCGAGACCCCAGCAGCATCGTCATCGCTTTCGTGATTCCTCTCGTGCTTTTATTTTTGTTTGGTTACGGCCTGTCTCTGGACGCCAGGGAAATTCGCCTTGGGATCGCGGCGGAGGACGGGGGATGGGAAGCCAGGGACCTGACGGCGGCGTTTCTGGGCAGCCCGTATTTTCGTCCCCTGGTGAGCCCCGCCCGGCAGGAGCTTTTTCAGAAAGTGGTCGCCGGCGACCTGAAGGGCGTTCTCGTGATTCCCGCCGGTTTTTCCGCCGCGCTGCGTTCGGGGAGGGCGGAGCGCGAAACCCAGGTTCTTTTGGCGACGGTTCTTTTGGCGACGGATGGAACGTTTCCCAACACGGGGAGCATGGTGGAAAATTACAGCCTCGGTCTTCTCTCTCAGTGGGCGGAGGGGCTGTCGGGGTCCGCCGGCGGAGTGGAGGTGGAATCCCGGTACTGGTACAACAGTGAGCTGGAGAGCCGCTATTCGCTTCTTCCGGGGATCATGGCGATGATCATGTCGCTGATCGGGACGATGCTCACGTCTCTCGTGGTGGCCCGGGAATGGGAGCGCGGGACCATGGAGGCCCTCCTGTCCACGCCGGTGGGGGCAATGGAAATTCTGCTGGGCAAGCTGATCCCCTATTATCTTCTGGCGATTTTCTCCACGTTTTTCAGCCTCGGCGTGGCGGTGGGGCTGTTCGGCATCCCCTTCCGGGGCTCCCTGATCATGCTCTTTTGCGTGGGGTCGCTGTTTATGCTGTCCGCTCTGGGACAGGGGCTGATCATCTCGACTTTGGCCAAAAATCAGTACGTGGCCTCCTTTGCGGCGCTCCTGTCCGCCTTTCTTCCAGCGGCGCTTCTGTCGGGCTTCATCTTTGAAATCGACGCCATGCCTCCGCTCCAGAGGGCCGTGGCCGCGGTTCTGCCGGCGCGTTATCTGGTTTCCTCCCTTCAAACCCTTTTTCTGGTGGGAGACGCCTGGGGTGTCCTGATCCCCGACATGCTGACTCTGGCCGCCTTCGGCGTCGTCCTGCTGGGCCTGACTCTGTGCAGCACCCGAAAGCGCCTCTGAACCATGATGCGTTTCGTTCGCTTTTTCGTTTCGATTCGAAATTCCTCCTGCCGGGTGGGCGCTCTGGCGATCCGTGAGTTTTACGCCGTCCTGCTGGACCGGAAGAGCCGGGCACAGCTCTTTGTCGCGCCCCTCGTGATGCTGGCGGTCTTCAGCTTTGCCATCACGATGGAGGTGAAAAACGCCTCTCTGGGAGTGCTGAACCTGGACAGAGGCGACATGGGCCGGCGATTTGTATCGTATTTTACCTCCGGCCCCACTTTTACGCGGGTTTTTACCCTGAACGACGCGGAGGAAATCCGTCCGGTGATCGAAAATCAGAAAGCTCTGATGGTGCTGTCCATTCCCGGAGATTTCTCCTCGAAACTTTTGTCCGCCCGGCCCGTGTCGGTAGAGACCGTGCTGGACGGGCGGAAAGTCAACGCGGCCAGAATCGCGGACGGGTACGCCCGCCTTATCGCCCGGCGGTTCGAGGAGGCGGAGCTTCAAAACGCGGCCGCCCTTTCCCCGCTTCGGCTGGACGTGGCCACGCGGCAGCTTTTCAACCCCAATCTGGAGTACCTGTGGTTCACTCTGCCGGTGCTGCTGGTGCTGATGACCCAGATGGTGGCTCTTGTGGTGTCGGGGATGTCCGTGGCCAGGGAGCGGGAGCTGGGGACCTTCGAGCAGCTTCTGGTGTCGCCCCTTTCCTCCGCTGAAATTATGCTGGGCAAGGCCATTCCGGCGTTCTGTCTGGCCTTCTGCGAGGGAATTTTTGTTCACTGCGTCGCTATTTTCGGATTTGGGGTTCCTTTTGCAGGGAACGCCCTTTTTCTGGCGCTGGGGGAGGGGCTGTTCATTCTGGCCGTGACGGGGGTGGGGCTCTTTGTCTCGTCGCTGTGCAACACGCAGCAGCAGGCCTTTTTGGGGTGTTTCGTCTATATGGTTCCGGCGGTGCTGCTGTCGGGGTTTGCCGCGCCTCTCGAAAACATGCCCGTTTTTTTACAGCGTTTGACCCTGCTGAACCCCGCGCGGCACGTTCTCTCCATCACCCTGGGCATCTACCTGAAGGCCATGTCCCTGGCGGACGTTCTGCCGGAGCTGGCCTGGCTGTCGGGCATCGCCACGGCGACCCTGATTTTCGCCGCCTGGTTTTTCCGGAAGAAGACGCAGTAAAATTCACGCCGGATGAGACGCATAAAATGCGGTAAACGTAAGAAATGCAGGAAATGTAAGAACTGTAAGAAAGGGGCAGGCGTTTATTGAAAAAGAGAAAAATCCTGTTCGCCCTGATTCTCGCGGGGGTTGTTCTTGGGCTGCTGTACCGGCGGGAAGAGCTGCGGGACGGCCTTGCGCGGTATCTCGGCGGGGAATTTCGCCCCGGGAAGAACGATGAAATGAAACTTTTCGGCAGCGTCGAGTACCGTCAGGCGCTTCTGGGTTTTCGCGTTTCGGGTCGTCTCGCGGAGCTTCGCTTTGAGGAGGGGGAGCGGGTGACGGCGGGAGCTCTGATGGCCGCGCTGGATCCCGTTCCGTATGAAATCCAGAGAGATCGGCAGGTGGCCCTGCTGGCCCAGGCTCAGGCGAACCTCCGGAAAATGAGCCGCGGTTCCCGTCCGGAGGAAATTCGTCAGGCCGTGGCGGGCCGCAATCAGGTGCGGGCGTCTTTGAACCTGGCGGAGGCGGATTATAAGCGCATGGCGAATCTTTACGCTCAGGGGGCGGTTTCGAAGCAGGCGCTGGACGGCGTCACCTCGTCCAGAGACCAGCTTCGGGCTCAGCTGACCTCGATGGAGTCCGCGCTGAACCTGGCCCGCGAGGGCTACCGGACGGAGGACGTGGAGGCGGCCGCGGCCGCGGCGGATGTGGCTGAAACTCAGCTGCGGGAGGCGGAAAACGCCCTTGCCGATACGAAACTTTACGCTCCCTCCGAGGGAACGCTTCTGACCCGGGTCGCCGAGCCCGGGACCATTCTGGCGGCGGGACAGACGGTCTGCGCGCTTCAGCTTGCCCGGCCCCTGCAGGTTCGGGCGTACGTCTCGGAACCGCAGCTGGGAAAAATCCGGATGGGCATGAGGGGAAAAATCTGTACGGACGCGTCTTCGGACTTCCTTTGGGGGACGGTGAGCTATATCTCGCCGGAGGCGGAGTTCACTCCGAAGCAGGTGCAGACGGAGGATTTGCGCACCGCCCTCGTCTATCGCATCCGCCTCCAGGTGGAGGAGGATTCCGAAGGACTGCTGAAAAACGGGATGCCCGTCACCGTCCTTCTGGAGCGGGAGTCCGGGACGGACCGCTGACGTCCGTGAGTTTTGATGTCTGAAATATTGATGCCTGAAATATTGATATCTGAAGAGGGGATTTCCCTTTCGGGGATCGTGAAATCCTTCGACCCCCGAAAACGTCCGGCGCTGAACGACGTCACCGCCAGAATCCAGGGGGGACGGATCACCGGGCTGGCGGGGCCTGACGGAGCGGGAAAAACGACGCTGCTGCGGCTTCTCTGCGGGCTGCTGCTTCCGGATCGGGGGCGTATTTCCGTGCTGGGGCTCGACGTGGGCTCCCGGCCCGACGCCGTTCGTGAGCTTACCGGTTACATGCCTCAGAAGTTCGGGCTTTACGAGGACCTTACCGTCATGGAGAACATGAACCTTCAGGCGGACCTCCGCAACGTTCCTCCCGGGGAAAGAAACGATCGCTACGCGGAACTCCTGAACTTTACCGGCCTCTCTCCCTTCACGGACCGTCTCGCCGGACATCTTTCCGGCGGCATGAAGCAGAAGCTGGGCCTGGCCTGTACCCTGCTGGCCCGTCCCAGGGCGCTGTTTCTGGACGAACCCGGCGTGGGGGTGGACCCCCTGGCGCGGCGGGAGCTGTGGAGCATGGTGCGGAAGCTGCTGACCTCCCGCCATGTGGTGGTCTGGAGCACCGCGTACCTGGACGAGGCGGAAGCCTGCGACGACGTGCTGCTGATGAACGACGGAGAACTGCTTTACGCCGGGCCTCCCGGGGACCTCTCCGACCGCGTGAGGGGGCGTGTTTTTCTGATCCGCGGAGGAGGCGGAAAGCGCCGCCTGCTGGTGGGGCCGCTGATGCAAAAATCTCAGACGCTGGACGCGGTCATTCAGGGCAGCGCCGTTCGAATCCTGACCCGGGACCGGGGAGAAGAGGCCCGATCCGGCATGGACGCCCTGTCCGGGGCTTTTTCGACGGAACTTTCTCTCGCGGCGGCGGAACCCCGTTTCGAGGACGCCTTTATGGACGTTCTGGGGGGCGCCAGAGCCGCCAGTCCGGCGATTGCCGATTTTTTCGAGCTGAAGGACACCGGGGAGGAAACCGTCCGGGCGGAAAACCTGGTGAAGCGGTTTGGAACCTTTACCGCGGTGGACGGGGTCTCCTTTTCGATTCGGCGGGGGGAGATCTTCGGCCTTTTGGGGCCCAACGGCGCGGGCAAGTCCACCACCTTCAAAATGATGTGCGGTCTGCTTGCCCCAACCTCCGGGCGCTGTTCCATCATCGGCCTGGATTTTCGCGTTGCCCCCGGCGCGGCGCGTTCCCGTCTCGGCTACATGGCCCAGAAATTTTCTCTGTACGGGGAGCTCTCCCCGCGGCAGAACCTCGACTTTTTCTCAAGGGCCTACGGGCTGAGGGGGAAAGCCCGAAGAGAAAAGGTCGACCACGTCGTCGCCGCCTTTGGCCTCGCTCCATATCTGAAAATTCCGACCCGATCTCTGCCTCTCGGCTTCAGACAGCGGCTGGCCATGGGCTGCGCCATCATGCACGGTCCCGACGTGCTTTTTCTCGACGAGCCCACCAGCGGAGTGGACCCCGTGACCCGACGGGAGTTCTGGACCTGCATCAACAGCGCCGCCCTGCGGGGGGTCACCGTGATGGTAACCACTCATTTCATGGATGAGGCGGAGTACTGCGACCGGGTCGCGCTGGTCTGCAACGGCAGGCTGGCGGCCTCCGGCTCCCCGGACGAACTGAAGGCCGCGGCGGCCGTCTCTTTCAACCCCGCCCCCACCCTGGAGGACGCTTTCATCCGCCTTACGGAACAGGCGGAGGAGATTCCATTCTCTCGTACAAAAACATAGAAAAATTTTTTTTAAGCAGTTGATTTATTATTTTTATCTGCTTATAATTCATTCCAGTCCGCATACATCATAAAAATTCAGGGGGGAGTTATGGAATGAGCACGGCCGTAGAATATCCAAAAATGAGAGAAATATTCGGATCAATGGTTTTCGATCGTAAGGTAATGAAAGAAAAGTTGAACAGCGACGTGTATGAGCGTCTCATTTCCGCTATGGAGGGAGGGCACAAGCTGGACGCGTCTCTGGCGGATACGGTCGCCATGGCGATGCGCGACTGGGCGGTCAGCAAGGGAGCGACCCATTGGACGCACTGGTTCCATCCTCTGACGGAGCTGACGGCGGAGAAGCACCTGGCTTTCGCGCTGCCCTCGGCGGACGGGACTCCCATCGACATCTTTCGGGGCAAGGATCTGATTCAGGGCGAGCCGGACGCGTCTTCCTTCCCTTCAGGGGGTATGCGCTCCACGTTCGAAGCGCGGGGCTACAGCGCCTGGGATCCCAGCAGTCCGGCTTTCATCGTAAAGAGCGAAAAGGGCGGTACGCTCTGCATCCCCTCGGTCTTCCTCTCCTACGACGGGACGCCTCTCGACCAGAAAACGCCTCTTCTGCGTTCTCTGACCGCCATTGAGGACCGATCGCTTAAACTGCTGAAGCTTTTCGGGCAGCGGGGCGTGCACAACGTCTACGTGACGGTGGGGCCAGAGCAGGAGTATTTCCTTTTGGATCGTCCAAGGGCTCAGCTGAGACCCGACATCCGTTTCTGCGGCCGTACCCTCATCGGGGCCCAGCCCGCCAAGGACCAGAAGCTGGACCATCACTACATGGGAGCCATCGCTCCCCGGGTCATCGCCTACATGGACGACGTGGGACGGGAGCTGGCGGTGCTGGGTGTTCCCATCATGACCAGGCACAACGAGGTGGC
The DNA here is from genome assembly GCA_031272035.1 of Synergistaceae bacterium. Taxonomy (NCBI): domain Bacteria; kingdom Thermotogati; phylum Synergistota; class Synergistia; order Synergistales; family Synergistaceae; species Synergistaceae bacterium. The sequence goes on along the minus strand of JAISUO010000102.1, from coordinate 5,495 downwards.
CCGCTGTCAGTTCGAGTTCGCGCCCCTTTTCTCGGAGGCCAACAGGGCCTGCGACCAGAACCAGCTCGTCATGGAGACCATGCGCAAACTGGCCCGGTCTCACAACCTGCGCCTTCTGTTCCATGAGAAGCCCTTCAGCGACATGAACGGCAGCGGCAAGCACATCAACATTTCTCTGATGGACAACGAGGGGCGCAACCTCCTCAAGTCCTCCAACAATCATCGGCGCAACGTCATCTTCCTGACCTTCCTGTCGGCTCTGGTTCTGGGCGTGTCGGAGTACCACAGCCTTCTGCAGGCCAGCGTGGCCACGGCGGGGAACATGTTCCGTCTGGGCGGACATGAGGCGCCTCCCAGCATCATGAGCGTCTATCTGGGACAGACCCTGACGGAGCTTTTGTCGCAGCTCGACAAGGCGGATCTGAAGCTGCCCGACAGGGAACAGCTGGACACGGGGCTCGCAAAACTGCCCACCCTTACGCCCTACGACTGCGACCGCAACAGGACGTCTCCCATCGCCTTCACGGGAGATAAGTTCGAGTTCCGCGCGCCGGGCGCGTCTCAGTCCATCGCCCTTCCCGTGACGATGTTCTCCGCCATCTGGGCCTGGGGTCTGGAGCAGCTGACCGGAATGATCGAAGCGAGAATGGCCCAGGGCGCCGACGCCATCGACGTCGCTCTGGACGCGGTGAAGGAAGCGATTCGCAAGGGGTCTTCCGTTCTCTTCGAAGGGGACGCCTATTCTCCCGCCTGGCACGCGGAGGCGCGCAAGAGGGGCCTGATCGAGGCCGAGACCATACCCGAGAAAATCGACCTCTTCCTTCGTCCGAAAAACAGGGAAATGCTGGAAAAGCTGGGCATATTCAAGGGACATGAAATCGACGTTCTGCATGAAATCCGCATGGATTCTTTCGAACGGGCTCTGGAGATCGAACTTTCCGTCCTGTACGATATGGTGTGGGAGGGCGTTCTGCCCGCGATCTCGAAGCAGCTCATCCTCGAAAAGAGCTCTCTCTCCGCTCTGGACGGCATGAACTTCCCGGACAGCGCTCCCTGGAAGAAATTTATTCTGGAGCTGGGCGGCTTCAAGACGGGCCTCATGACGGAGTCGCAGAAACTGTGGTCTCTGAAGGAGAAGCTGGCCAAGAAGAACAGCGGACGGGAGCGGGCGGACCTGCTGGTGAAGGACGTCGTTCCTCTGATGGATTCAATACGTTCCACCTGCGACGCGGCGGAGCTTCTGATTTCCGCGGAGATTTGGCCCTATCCCATCTATCGCAACCTGCTGTCTTTGTCCGCATGACCGCCTGATTTTCAGATTTTTTCGGATTAAAAACAGAAAAACAGAAAACTGAAAACAGAAAAGAGGACCGTCACGTTCCGGTGTATTTTCGGACCGGAGAGACGGTCCTCTTTTTCGCGTGAAATGAGGGGGTATATTATAATAGTTTTGCAGCTTGTCGCATTTGCCCGGGCTGGACCTGAGGAAGCGAAAGGAGCGATGACATGGGAAACTCCGATGAGGGCGCTGAGGGCCTGAAAAACGAAGACCTGAAGGACGAGGGCCTGAAAAACGAGGGTCTGAAGAACGCCGGTGAGGCGGAAGGGGACCTGAAGTCCTTTTACGCTCGTCTGCTGCTGGAGGCCTGCACCGACGTCATCCTGGTTCTGGACGGGCAGATGCGGGTCGTGCTGGCTACCGACACGCTGGCCCGTCAGCTGGGGATCTCCGATCGGGGAGAGATGGTGGATCGGCCCTTTCAGGAACTGTTCGCCCGGAAATTTCCCCCTGCCTGGACGGAAAAAACCCTGGCCAATGCAAGGCGGGTGTACGCAACCACTCAGCCTGCCCGCTGCAACGACACGCTGTCTTTCTCTGAGGACTGCGTTTTGAAGTTTCAGACAACTCTTTCTCCCGCTCTGGACAAAAATGGAAAGTGCCTGGGGGTTGTCGTCGCCATGCACGACGTCACCGAACTGTTTGCCGCGGTGGAGCAGGCGGAGCAGGCCGCCCGGGTGAAGGGGACCTTTCTGGCGAAGATGAGCCATGAGCTGCGGACGCCCATGAACGCCATAAAAGGGATGAGCGATCTTCTTCTTCTCATGCCGCTGGACGAGGTTCAGAAGGGGTACGTCCGCAACATTCTCGGGGCGACGGATTCGCTCCTGAACATCGTGGACGACATTCTGGACTTTTCGAAGATCAGCGCGGACAAACTGGAGATTGTGACGGCTCCCTATGACGCCGGATCGATGATTTCCGACGTGGCGAACATGATCCATCTGAAGACCACGGAAAAGGGACTGGACTTCGTGGCGGACATCGATCCCTCCGTTCCCGCCATGATTATGGGGGATGCGGTGCGCGTCAAGCAGATCCTGCTCAATTTGCTGGACAACGCGGTGAAATTTACCTCCGAGGGATGCGTGAGCCTTGTCATCGAAGTCCGAAAACGCGAAGGCCGGAACTTCGACCTGGTGTGTCGGGTGGAGGATACCGGCATCGGCATCAGAGAGGAGGATATTCCCCGACTTTTCGAGCCCTTCCTCAAGACGGAACAGCAGGGAACCGGAAGCACGGGGGGCAGCGGGCTGGGGCTGGTCATCTGCCGGCGTCTGCTGGAGCTGATGAACGGAACCATCAGCGTGTCCAGCGTTCAGGAGAAGGGGAGCGTCTTTGCCTTCGAGATCCCTCAGCAGTCGGTGGGGTCCGACGTTCTTGCCCTGGTGGAAGATCCCGACAAAAAACGGGTGCTGTGCCTTATGGACCACCCCCGTTACGGAGAGGCCTTCGCGAACATGCTGCGCCGTTTGTTCGTTCCCTTCGTGATGTGCGAAAACGAGGCGGAATTCGCGAAGGCGATGCGTTCCGATTTCACCCACGTCCTTTACCGCCACGCGGACGGGGCCCTGATCATGGATCGTTACGCGCCCTGGCGCTTCGGGGCCCGGGTCATCGCGATCAAAAATATGAAGTTCGCCGCCCGGCAGAGAACGGCGCCGGGAGCCGAGGTTCTTTTCGAGCCCGTTCTGGCCTTTGCTCTGGCCCGGGCTCTGAACAAAACGGAGGTGGAGGTCGAGGCCTCCGCAGGCAGCTCCGCAGAGGACTCTTCCGAAAACTTCAGGGTCAAAGACGCCAATATTTTGATTGTGGACGACAACAACGTCAATTTGCTGGTGGCTCAGGAGCTTCTGCGCTATTACGGAATCGACGCGGATGTGGCCGAAAGCGGGGCGGAAGCTCTGGCCCGTCTGAAGGAAAAGCCCTTCGACCTGGTGTTTATGGACCACATGATGCCCGAAATGGACGGAATAGAGGCGACCCGCATCATAAAGGAAGAAATAGGCACCGAATACGCGAAGAACGTTCCGATTATCGCCCTGACCGCAAACGCCCTGGTGGGCAACGACGAGATGTTTAAGAACAAGGGCTTCCAGGATTTTCTTTCCAAGCCTATCGACATCATAAAGCTTGACGAAGTAATCGACCGCTGGGTGCGGGACCGCAAGCTGGAAAAAGAGCTCGCCGGCAGACTTGTCCCGCCTCCGCAGCCGCCGTCTCCAGGCCGCCTCGACGGCGCCGCCATTGCCGGCGTGGACATAGCCGCGGGGCTTGCGCATTTCAGCGGCAGTGAAGACATCTATCTGGAAATTCTCGGCTCTTACGCGAAAAACACGCCGGAGCTTGCCGAAAAAGCAAACCGCGCCGCCGGGGTAGACATAAAGGAATACGGCATCCTTACCCACGGTATCAAGAGTTCCAGCCGCAGCATCGGCGCGCTTGAGGTGGGAGATCTGGCCGAAAAGCTCGAAAAGGCGGCGAAGGACGGCGACGACCTTTACATCGCCAATTCACACCCCGAATTCATGGTAAAGCTCCACATGCTGTTGGACGGCCTGGAGGAATTCCTTGACGGCGCGGGAAGCGGCAAGGAAAAACTCCCGTCGCCGGACGAAGAAACCCTCGCCGCCCTGTGGGAAGCGGCAAGGGAATACGATGTGGACGCCGCCGACGAGGCTATGGGAGAACTGGAAAAATTCGATTACGAGGAAGGCGGCGACCTTGTCGCCTGGCTGCGCGGCCAGGTGGACACGACGTCCTTCGAGGAAATTGCCGAAAGGCTCGGCGGGCTTCTGGAAAAGAGCCTTGCCGCACAAAGCGCGTAATACCCGGGAGGTATGATGAAAAACGAACGCAAAACCGTCGTTCTGGTTGACGACAACATAACGAACCTTAACACGGGGAAGGCCATTCTTAAGGAAAAGTACAAGGTCTTTCCTGTACAGTCCGGCCCCGACCTTTTTGAACTGCTCGAAAAGGTAAGCCCCGACCTGATACTCCTCGACATAGAAATGCCGGGGATGGACGGCTATACCGCCATTCGCAAGCTTAAAGCCGACGATGATCTGAAAAGCATACCGGTAATCTTTTTAACCGCGTTAAGCGACCCGGGCAGCGAACTGGAAGGGCTTGACCTGGGGGCGGTCGACTATATTTCCAAGCCTTTCTCGGCGCCGCTCCTCTTAAAGCGCCTTGAAAACCACCTTACCATGGCCGAACAGCGGAAGACCCTGGAAAGCTACAACGAACTGCTCGTCGAGACCGTGGTCAAGCGGACCGGCCAGGTGGACGAACTGCAAAACGCCATTTTGAACACCGTCGCCGAGCTTGTTGAAGCGCGGGACAGCGTGACGGGCGGGCACATCAACCGTACCCAGCAATACCTTACTCTCCTGGTGGATAAAATCCTCGACGAGGGCCTGTACCGCGATGCGACCTCCAAGTGGAACATGGAATACCTCATTCCGTCGGCCCAGCTCCATGACGTGGGCAAAATCGCCATCAGCGACACGATCCTCAACAAGCCGGGCCGCCTTACCCCGGAAGAATTCGCCATTATGAAAAAGCACGTTGACTACGGGGAAGCGGCAATCGACGCCATCATGAAAAACACCCGCAAAAAGGAATTCCTCGGCCATGCCAGGGTCTTTGCCGCGACCCACCACGAAAAGTGGGACGGCTCGGGCTACCCGCGCGGCCTTAAGGGCGACGACATCCCCCTGGAAGGACGGCTTATGGCCATAGCCGACGTGTACGACGCCCTTATCGCCAAACGCCCCTACAAGGAGCCCTTAAGCGCCGCCGAAACGGAGGACATTATCCTAAAGAGCAGGGAAACCCACTTTGACCCGGTGCTGGTGGATTTGTTCAAGGACTTAAAATTCCAGTTTGCCGATATTGCCTCCGCCTACAATCAGCAATTGAAGGCGGCATAAGCTGTTCAATTCCCGCACATCGTTTGCTGGTGAAGAATGCTGCGCATTCTTCCAGGCCGATGGGTGTTCAATTCCCGCACATCGTTTGGTGGTGAAAACTCTATTGGAGGTGGCGTCAGCAACGCCGCTTCGCGGGTTGCTGGTGAAGAATGCTGCGCATTCTTCCAGGCCGATGGGTGTTCAATTCCCGCACATCGTTTGGTGGTGAAAACTCTATT
>JAISUO010000101.1 GCA_031272035.1 Synergistaceae bacterium | reverse complement strand
GTCATTACTGGCGCGCCTGGGGCGATTCGAACGCCCGGCCTACGGCTCCGGAGGCCGTCACTCTATCCACTGAGCTACAGGCGCGCGTCAACGGAAACAAATAATACCACAGATTGTCTGATAAAGGAACGTCCCGGGGGCATCCTTTCCTGGCTGAAAATTGCCGGCTGAAAATTGTTGGACAGGGGAGAGGGGTGGTGCTATACTCTCCTGCGGTTGATTCATTGAATGGAATCACCAGGGTAACGAAACTGAAAACGTCCTTTAAATCCAGTCCAGAGAGGCTGGCAAGGGAGTATACAGATAAGAGCGTGAAGCTATGGCTCTGCTGGCCTTGTCTAAAGGACGGCGGGGTTTTTTTTTGCCTTTTTTCTGATTTGCTTTTTTCAGATAGAAGTAGCAAAAATGGAAGCCGCAAAAGCTGTCGATGAAAAGTTAAAAGGAAAAGTTAAAAGTTCGAGGGGGGTTGTGTGTGAAAGAAAAAGCGAAGATTATGGACGCTCAGGCCATGGAGCGCGCGCTGTCCCGTATCGCCCACGAGATCATTGAGAAGAACAAGGGCGTGACGGACGTGGTTCTGATCGGCGTTCAGCGCAGAGGCGTTCCTCTGGCGCAATTGCTGGCGGAAAATATTGAAAAAGCGGAAGGCGTCAAAACTCCCGTGGGAGTTCTGGACATCACTTTTTACCGGGACGACCTTTCTCTGGTGAACGAACATCCCGTCCTGAACGACACGGATATTCCCTTCAACCTTACGGGTCGCGTGGTGATTCTGGTCGATGACGTGCTCTTTACGGGGCGGACCGTTCGCGCCGCCATGGACGCGCTGATGGACAGCGGACGTCCACGGGCCATTCAGCTTGCCGTGCTGGTGGACCGGGGACATCGGGAACTGCCCATACGCGCCGACTACGTGGGGAAGAACGTCCCCACCTCCCGCAGCGAGATGATCGCCGTTCGGATAGCGCCCTTCGAGCCCGTCAACGAGGTTGTGCTGATGGACCTGGAAGGCCAGGGCATGTATGCCAGACCGTAAATGACCGCGGGCAGATTGAGCCCGGGGGAGTCTGTGGGGTCGTCCGGGCCGGGGTTGCGCGAATAACGCGCTCTGTCCTTCTGAGCCTCGATACTGAAAGGAGTTGTTATTTTGGCTCTGTCACGAAAAGATTTACTTGGCCTTCGAGGCGTTTCCGCTGCCGAGATCGCCGAAATCCTGAATACCGCCGATCTGATGAAAGTCATATTGAGTTCCAACAGCAAAAAAACCCCTCATCTGCAGGGGCGGACCATTCTCACCGTCTTTTACGAAAACAGCACCCGCACCCGCCTTTCCTTTGAACTGGCCTCCAAATACATGGGCGCCGTGGCGGCTAACATGTCGGCCTCGGGCTCCAGCGTCGCCAAGGGCGAGTCTCTGGTGGACACGGCCCGAACCCTGGACCGCATGGCCAGCGACGTGCTCATTCTGCGACACCCCATGACGGGCGCTCCGAACCTGATGGCGAAGCACGTCCGCGCCTCCGTCATCAACGCGGGGGACGGAACGAACGAGCATCCCACCCAGGCTCTGCTGGACATGTTTACAATGAAGGAAAAGCTTGGGGGCATTTCGGGACTCAACGTGGCCATCGTCGGCGACGTGTCCCACAGCCGGGTGGCTCGGTCAAACCTCTGGGGGCTGACCACCATGGGGGCGAAGGTCACCTTTGCCGGGCCGCCCACGTTTCTGCCTCCCGAACTGGCGGCCGCGGGCTGTCGGGTTACGGAGTGCGTGGACGACGCCGTACGAGAGGCCGACGTGGTCATGGGCCTGCGCATTCAGCTCGAACGTCAGGAGAAAGGACTTTTCCCGTCCGTGCGGGAATACCATAAACTTTTCGGTTTAACGCCGGAACGGATGGCTCTCGCCAAAAAGGGCGCGCTGGTGATGCACCCGGGGCCCATGAATCGAGGCGTCGAAATTTCGTCGATACTGGCCGACGGAGATCAGTCCGTCATCGACGAGCAGGTAACCAACGGCGTGGCGGTGCGGATGGCTCTGCTTTTCCTGCTTACCCGCCACAACGGATGAAGGGCCGGAACGAGGGAGAACACAACACATGAAAACTTTGATAAAAAACGGAACGCTGGTGACTCCGGAGGGTTTGAGGAAGGATGACATTCTGCTCTCGGAGGGAAAAATCGAAAAAATCGGAAAGGACATCGCCGACGGAGGCGTCGAGGAGGTCTTCGACGCGTCGGAGCTGCTGGTGTCCCCTGGCCTGATCGACCTGCACTGTCACCTGCGGGAGCCAGGCTACGAGTACAAGGAGAACATCGCCTCCGGAACCCGGGCCGCCGCTCATGGGGGGTTCACCTCCGTCTGCTGCATGGCCAACACAAAACCCGTCAACGATACGGCCGCCGTCACGGAGTTCATTCTGTCGAAAGCCCGTCGGGAAGGCGTGGTGCGGGTCTATCCCCTCGGCGCTGCGACGAAGGGGCTGAAGGGCGCGGAGCTGTCGGAGATGGGAGAACTGAAGGAAGCGGGGGTCGTGGCGATTTCCGACGATGGAAAATCCGTCGTCAACGCCGGTCGGATGCGCCTGGTTCTCTGCTACGCGAAGCATTTCGGCCTGCCGGTGGTGAATCATCCTGAAGATCCGGACCTGGTGGGCGACGGCGTCATGAACGAAGGCTACTGGTCCACCGTACTGGGGATGCCGGGGGCCACCCGGGTGGCGGAGGAATCCATCATCGCCCGGGACTGTATGCTGGCGGAGCTGGAAGGAGCTCATCTTCACGTGGCCCATGTATCCACGGCGGGGGGGGCGGAGATTGTACGACAGTTCAAAAAACGCGGAGCGCGCATCACCGCTGAAACGACGCCTCACTATCTTTATGCTTCCGACGCCTGGGTGGCGGGCAGTTCCGGCGAAGCCGCTCCCGACCTGGACGTTTACGACACCAGCACCCGCGTCAATCCTCCCCTGAGAACGGAGGCGGATTCGGCGGCTCTGATAGAGGCTCTGAAGGACGGCACCATCGACTGCATCGCCACAGACCACGCCCCTCATCACCTGGACGATAAAAATGTGGAGTTCGCCCAGGCCGCTTCAGGTATTTCCGGGTTTGAAACGGCCCTTGGAGTCTCCTGGACGGCTCTGGTTCTGCCTGGGCACATGACCCCTGAACAACTGCTCCAAAAGATGACCCGGGACCCCGCGAAAATTTTCTCCCTGCCCGGCGGCGTTCTGGAGGTCGGTCAACCTGCCGACGTAATCCTGATCGATCCCAGGGCCGAGTGGGTCGTGGATGTGGCCGATTTTCTGAGCAAGGGCAAAAACTGCCCGTTCCGCGGCAGAAAACTCACCGGCAAAGTCCTGGCCACATGGGTTGGCGGCAACTGCGTATATAAACAGAAGGAAAACGCGCAGGAAAGATGAAAAACGAAAATATGAAAAACGGGATGACGAGCATCGACCGTCTGATCGAGGCGATAGACGGGACGGGCAATCCCACGGCTCTGGGACTGGACACCCGGATCGAATATCTGCCTCCTTCTCTCCTGCGCTCCGCTTCGGAAGAAAAGTCCGCCGGGAGTACGAAGGAAGTCTGTGACGCCATTCGCGGTTTCAATTATGCCATGATTGACGCGCTGGCCGACATCGTTCCCTGCGTCAAGGTGCAGGTCGCCTGCTACGAAATGCTGGGAGTGCCGGGAATGGAGCTTTTTCGGGACACCCTGGTTCGGGCCCGGCAAAAAGGAATGATCACGATCGCCGATGTCAAGCGCAATGATATTGGTTCCACGGCGGAAGCCTACGCCGCCGCTTATCTTGCGGGAGAAACGGCGCCCTTTCCCGCGGACTTCGCGACGGTCAACCCCTATTTGGGGACGGATGGCGTGGCCCCGTTTCTCGAAGCCTGCCGAAAGCACGGAGGGGGTATTTTCGTTCTGGTTCGCACGTCGAACCCCTCCGCCGGGGAGTTTCAGGACCTGAGCACGGAGGCTGAAAAGGACGAAAAGGCTGAAAATGATGAAAAGCGCCCTCTTTACGAGCGAGTCGGACTGCAGGTGGGTCGATGGGGCGAGGATCTGACGGGACGGCAGGGCTACAGTTCGGTGGGGGCTGTGGTGGGAGCGACCTGGCCCGAAGAGAGCAAAAAACTGAGGACGCTGCTGCCCCGGACGTTTTTCCTGGTTCCTGGCTACGGCGCTCAGGGCGCGACAGCGAAGGACCTGGCCGGCTGCTTCGACGCCAGTGGACGGGGAGCGGTGGTCAACGCCTCCCGCAGCCTTCTCTGCGCTTACAAAAAACGCGGTACGGAGGATTTTGCCTCGGCGGCCCGGGATGAGGCTCTGCGGATGAGAGAGGATTTGCGCGGGGCGATAAGGGAAAAACAGTGAGGGGGAATTTTGTGAGATGAAACAGGAAGAGGCTTTTGAAATTTTTCGGCGGACCGGAGTGATGCAGGAGGGACATTTCAAACTGACTTCGGGACGGCACAGCAACCGTTACATGCAGTGCGCGCGGCTCTTCCAGTATCCGGAGGACAGTATTCGAATCTGTACGGAGATCGCGGAGTTCTTCCGAAAGGAGAAGCCCGATCTGGTGGCCGGCCCCGCCATTGGCGGCATCATCATGGCCTATGAAGTCGCCAGACTGCTTTGCGTGCGCAACATTTTCGCCGAGCGGGAAAACGGCCTCATGACTCTGCGTCGGGGCTTCGACGTTTCAGAAGGCGAACGGGCCCTGGTGGTGGAGGACGTGGTGACCACAGGCGGGTCGGCGGCGGAGGTGATCGACCTTCTGCACGCCCGTGGAGTGAAGGTTCTGGGCGTGGGCTCCGTGGTGGACCGCTCCAACGGGGCCGTCCGGTTCTCTGCCGGAGGAGAGCCGGTTCCCTTCCACGCCGTGACCGTCATGAACGTGGAGTCCTGGGAGGCCGAAAACTGCCCTCTCTGCCGGGAGGGTCTGCCCGTCGTGAAACCAGGCAGCCGCAAATGACCGGGTCGTATTTTTTTATCGGTTCCGATATTGCGCCGGCGCCTGTCTCGTAAAGTGACGGGTAAAGTGATAAAATGTGAAAAAAGAATCCTCGGCAATGGCAGTGAGGATGCAACCACACAAATTATGTGAGGGAGGTGTTTGTCGTGGCGAATCCATCGATTTCTTTTGAAAACGTTCGAGTCGAAGCGATGAACGAATTTTTACGCAGAGTTTATCACTGGATGGCGGCAGGGTTGATTGTCACCGCGGTAATGGCTCATGTGACGGCTTCCAGCCCAACGCTGTTCTGGATGTTTCTCGGTTCCCCGATAAGGATAATCGCTCTGGTTCTGGCGGAGATGGGGCTGGTATTTTTCCTGGGATGGGCCATCAATCGCATCAGCGTGGGGACGGCGATGACACTGTTCCTGCTCTACAGCCTTCTGAACGGAATAACGCTGTCCGTGGTGCTCCTGGTGTACACCCGTGAATCCGTGGCCGGGGCTTTTCTGACGACGGCAGGCATGTTCGGGGCCATGAGCGTTTACGGGCTCTTCACGAAACGGGACCTGACCAGTCTGGGCAGTTTCCTGATCATGGGCGTTTTCGGGCTGCTAATCGCCAGCCTGGTCAACATGTTCATCGGCAGCGGCATGATGACGATGGCGATCAACGTCATGGGCGTTCTGATTTTCCTGGGGCTGACGGCCTGGGACACTCAGCGTTTGCGCCTGCTGGGTGAAAGCGTGGACGTCGAGGGAGACGACGGAGGCCGCAAGCTCGCCCTGTTCGGGGCTTTGCAGCTTTATCTGGACTTCGTCAATATGTTCATTTTCCTGCTGCGAATTTTCGGGAAAAGGCGTTAGAACGGCGACCTCAGAAACGCGGCGGGATCTTTCATAACTGATAAAATAACAGCCTGATAAAATAACAGACGGGTAAGGCATAACTGGCGGGTGCGAAAACAATTTCGCGCCCGTTATTCCAATTTTGGGAGTGGCAAAATGGCTGACAGACTGGCGGCGACGCGGAGTAACATGGCCCGTATTCAGTCCACGCTGAAGCTGGCGCGACGGGGACATGACCTGTTGGAGCAAAAGAGAAAAATCCTCATGAACGAGCTGATGGGCCGTATTCAGGAGGTTAAGGAAGTTCAGGACGGCATACACGCCATTTTTGAGGAAGCCTATTCCAGCCTCCAGATGGCGAATCTTTCCATGGGAATCGAGAACGTGGAAAAAATCGCCTGCACCGTTCCGGAGGAGGTTCGTTTTGTCGTGCGTCTGCGGTCCGTCATGGGGATAGACATTCCGGAGGTGGACCGTCTGGAGCCCAACCTGATGACGGTTTACTCCATGGGGGGCACGATGCCCGGCACATCCTCCGTTCTGGACAACGCCTACGTGAACGCCCGAAAAATCGTGACGCTGATCGCCCGGCTGGCGGAGATCGAAACCAGCGTTTACCGGCTGGCTGTGCAGATACGCAGGACCATGAGGCGCGTGAACTCGCTGGAAAAAGTGTTCATTCCCCGCAGCGAGCGGCAGGTTCGCCAGATCGCCGCGGCCCTCGACGAAAACGAACGCGAGGACCTGACTCGAATTAAACTTTCTTCGGGTGGGCGCTGACGTTGCGGGGAAGAATTTGTGAGGGACCGAACAGGGAGGGATAAAGGTGAAACTGCCGGAGATTCTGGACGCTCTTTTGAAAGCCGAGGACGAGGCGCTGGAGATGAAAAACGCCGCGGAGCTGGAGGCCAGGGAAATTGTCCGGAAAGCCCACGAAAAGTTTGCCCGGGATCAGGAGGCGCGTCTTGCCGCCGCCAGGGAGGAAGCCAGGGCTCAGATGGAATCCGCCCGGCAGGCCGCGGAGATCGACGCGTTGCACGTGGCCGAGCTGGGGCGGAACGGGCGTGAAAAAATGCGAATGCTTTTCGACGAAAAATCTCCTGCTCTGGTCGCTCGACTGGCGGAAGAACTGGCGGTCCGATACGCGGCGCAGGGGCGGCGCTGATGGCCTGCAGCGGCGGACGGATCGCGGAGTCCTCCAAGGCGAGAGCTCGCCGGGGGACCCTTCTCCAGGACGAAGATTATCGCGTTCTGCTGGAACAGCGATCGGTGGGGGATATTGCCGTGGAGCTGAAAAAAACCTCCTACAGCTCCGTTCTGCAGAATTTTTCTCTGGAAACCATGCACCGCACGGAGCTGGAGTTTCTCCTTTTTGCGGCCATTCTGGAGGAGGGGCTTGCCTTTCGCTGGTACATGAGGTCGGAGGATCGGGAAATTCTGGAGCTGTGGTTCCAGTGCTTCGACATAGAATTGTTCAGGAACCACTTTCATTTTCAAATGAAAACAGAGGAGTGGGAACAGTCCGACGTGGCTGAACTGTTTCGTCTGTCGCCGAGTTTCCGGCTGACCCTGATCGATCGGGAAAAACTCTTCGCCAGTACGACGCCGGCGGACCTTCTGGCGGCCATAAAAAAGGAAACTCTGCGCCTGGCGCTGGAAGAAATCCTTCCCGCGGGGGGAGGAACGGGTGACCAGGTGGAGGAGGGGCTGGCGTTTCAGCGGATGGAGTTTTCCGGAGGGATGATTCTCGACCGTTATTACTTCAGCACGCTTTATGCGGCTTCGAGAAAGCTCGCCGGCGTCGAGGGACGCATGATGCAGCTGCTGACGGGGACCCGGGTGGACCTGATGAACCTTTACTGGATCTACCGCAGCCGGCGTTTTTTCAACATGCGCCCGGAGGAGGCCCTGACCCTCATCATGAAGGCCCGATACCGCGCGGATTTCGACCTGCTCACGAAAGCCGCCTTCGCTGAACCCGGGGCCTTCGCCTCCGTTCTGAAGGAAACGCGTTACGGTCAGGTTTTCGACGCCGGAGGCAGGGAAGGGGCTATGAGGGAAGTTCAGATAGAGAAAAACATCTGCCGGTTCCTTCTGGAGATGGCGAATCGGGTGTTCCTGTCCGGGTCTCTGGGATTTCAGAACGTGGCGGCTTACCTGATGCTGAAGGAGTTCGAGGTTCGGGATCTCATCACCATTATCGAGGCCGTGCGGTACGGATTTGAAAGAAAGGGCATGGATGCGCTTCTCATTCACAGGCTGTCCGACGAGGCGTCTTACGCTCCGGCCGGCAAAGAGGTGAATTGAAATATGGCAGTTGTGGGAATGGCAGGAATCTCTTTCGTGGGGCCGAAGGAGGAGATCGAGCGGGTGGGGCTCCGGCTTCTGGAGCGCGGCAATTTCGAGCCCATGTCTCCGGAGATTATGATGGAAGGACGTCCTCTGGGAGCCCGGGTTCGAAGTTTTCGAAGCAACCGTTACGATGCCCTTCTGGACCGGCTGGAAAAACTGTGGATCAGAGCGGGAGCGGCTCTTCCCCGAAAAAGGCTGGAGGGTAAATTCTCTCAGGTTTCCTTCTCCGAGCTGGAGGCCCGGGTCAACGAAATTCTGGAGACGATGAGCTCCTGGCAGCGGGAGACGGAGCGGCTGGAGGAGGAGTACGAGGTCTGGCACGCCATGCTTGAACTCAGCAACGCCCTGCGGGAGACGGGACGCGGCATGAAGAGCCTTGCCAGGGTTCCCTTCGGGGGCTTTGCCGTCGGGACCCTGACCCGGGACAACTGGCGCCGCCTGCTGGAGACCAGCCAGGCTTCCCCCTTTCTGGCCATGCCTCTGATCGAGGAAGAACCCCGCATAACGGCTGTCGTTTTTTATGGCAGCGACTTTCAGGAGGGGATGTCGAAGATCTTCTCGTCGGTTCACATGCGCGTTATCCCCATACAAGCGGAGGACGGCGAGGAGGAGCCGGACGCGACGCGTTACCGTCTGGAGGCGCTGGAGGCGAAGATCGCGAATTACCGGGAGATGCCGGCTCGGTACATCGCGGAAAATCGCCTGGAGCTGGAAAAACTTTACTCCCTGATTTACGCCAAACAGCGTATTTACACCCTGGCCCAGAAACGGGGAGAGCTGACCGACATGACGATTTTGTCGGGGTGGATTCCCCGCATCGACTACGAGGATATTTTTCGCATGGCGGTTCGGGAGGGCCCCCACACCATGATCATGGTAGAATACGGCGACACATTGGCGGAAAGGGGCGTCGAACTGCCGACGCTTCTTCGAAACCTGCCGCTGATCCGGCGTTTTCAGGAGATCGTCCGTCTCTACAGCCTGCCCGCCTACAACGAGCTGGACCCCACCTTCGTGGTGGCTCTGAGCTTTTGCCTGTTTTTTGGTTTTATGTTCGGCGACGTGGGGCACGGGCTTCTTCTGGTGCTGGGAACCTGGTTCATGGAAAAAAAGGGGCTGATGGGGAACGTCTTTTCTTCCGTCCTGAAGATCGCCGGAATGTCGGCCATTTTCTTCGGGCTGCTCTACGGCAGCATCTTCGGCAGCGAGGAGATCCTCACGCCCCTGTGGATTTCTCCCATGAGGGACGTCAACACCCTTCTGCCCGTTTCCGTGGGAGTGGGGGTTCTCTTTCTCACACTGGGGATTTGCTTTCACATACAAAACGCCGCCCGCCACGGGGAGTGGGGAGAGGTCATCTTCAGCCCGGAAGGTCTGGCGGGTCTCCTTTTTTACTGGATGGCCGTGGCTCAGGTCATGGCGGTGTCGCTGGGTTTGTCGGAGATCACCTTCAGCACGAACGTTTTTATCCTCCTTGCGGTGGGCCTGGTGCTGGTCATGATTTTCGGCAACGGCCTCGCCAAATACTTTTTCCACGGGGAAACTGTGGATGAGGGCGGCGTGGTTCATGGGTTCTCGATCTTTCACGCGATGCTGAATTTTGTCAGCAACACGGCCTCCTTCGTGCGTCTGGCGGCCTTTGCCCTGAACCATGTGGGACTCAGCACCGCGGTGTTCATGCTGGCTCAGATGGTGGAGCACGCTCCCGGCGGGCGCATTTATCACGTTTTCGTCCTGCTGCTGGGGCAGATGCTGATTGTGGGGCTGGAGGGTCTGATCGTCTTTATCCAGACCCTGCGTCTCGAATATTACGAGTTCTTTGGAAAATTTTATCAGGGCGGGGGAAGGGAGTTTGCCCCGGTCCTCTGGGAGAAAAAAGACAGCGCGGCGGCCTGAAGCCAGGGAACTGTCCGGCAGCCCGCAGGGGGTTTTTCTGAGGGGGAGATCCGTTCCCCTGAGTTTTAATCAGTTGGCTTAAAGCGAAGTTGGCTTAAAGCGATGCAAGAGTACAGGTTACGAAGGGAGAGGGCTGAATGTTGGGTTTGGTTGTTTTGTGCGGGACAGTGGCCGGAATGATTGGCCTGGGGTACAAAATTACGGTGAGCGGCCACCGGTTCCGCAATCCCCGGCGGGCGGTGGAGGCGGCGATGGCGCTTTCTTTTCTGGCGCTGGGGCTGTCCGGGAGCATGGCTCTGGCCGCTGAAACCTCCGGCGGCGCGGCGACCGCGACGGCAGGCAGCGCGGCGGGGCTGGGCTTTATCGGAGCGGCCCTTTCCACGGGACTGGCCTGCGTGGGCGCGGGGATCGGCGTGGCTTTTGTGGGAGCTGCGGCTTTGGGCGTCGTGGGCGAGAAGCCCGCATTTTTCGGGAAAACACTGATTTATATGGGTCTTGCGGAAGGAATCGCCATCTACGGTCTCGTCATCTCTCTCTTTATTCTGTTCAGGATTTAGCGGGACGATCGACTCAGCCATGAAGGGGTATCTGATCAGCGACAATCATGACACGCTGGTCCTGCTGAAACTGGCGGGAATCAACGGCGTCGTGGTTCACGGGGCGGCAGAGACCGCCAGGGCTTTGAACGAGGCGCTGGCGATGAAGGATCTGGGGATTCTGCTCATGACCGAAAGAGCGGCCGAAACGATCCCGGAGCGGGTGAAGGAAATGCGCTCCGAGGGAGCTCTGCCGCTTCTGATCGAGATTCCGGACAGACACGGTGCGCGGCGCGGCGCGGATTTTCTTTCCCGATACATCCGCGAGGCGATAGGAGTGAAGCTGGAATGACGGAAAAAGACAAAAACCAAAAGAACGAGAGCGGACAGGGCGCAGCCTCCGGAAACGCCATCGTTTACGACGAAAGGAAAAAACTTGCCGAGCTCCGGTCCCTGATTCTGCACAGAGGAGAGACGGAGCGGGAACGCATCATGGAAGAGGCCAGATCTGAGGCGGATCGATGGTTCGAAACCCAGTCCACCCACCTCGACTCCATGGTGAAGAGCATTCGAGCCGACGCGGAAAAACGCTCCCGGGAAATTGCGGCGCGCCATGCCATCGACGCACAGGCCGCCCGGGACCGGGATCGTCTGAGACTGCAGAACGAACTTGTGCTTCAGGCGCTGGGGGAGTTCCAGAAGGCTCTGACGGCTTTTTCCGAGCGTCCGGACTACGCGGAAATTCTGGCGGGAGTGACGGTGGAGGCCTGCGCCGGCGTTCCGGCGGGCGAGACGGTGAATCTGCGCCTTCGGGCGGAGGACGCCGCTTACGGCCCGATTGTGACCGAGGCCGTCAACGCCCTTCTGCCCAACGTCACGGTCCTTTTCGATCCGACCCCCGCCGCCATTCTGGGTGGAGTGTTCCTTTCGTCGGAAGAGGGAAAATGGCGGGTTGCGGCCGACTGGAAATCCAAAGTCGAAGAAATGGCGGATACCGTGGCTAAGGCCGTTTTGGCCGAGCTTTGAGCGAATTTTATGAGTTTAATGTGAGTATAGAGGCAGTGGACGGAGATGATAAAAATCAACGGCAGCGGCGGCAGTGAAACCGCCAATCGGGTGTGCGGCGCAATAACGATGATCAATGGACCCGTCGTCAACGCCACGGGACTTTCCACCTTCGCCATGCGTGAACTTGTGCAGGTGGGTGATCTGAAGCTGACGGGCGAAATTCTTCAGATGAGCGGAGACGACGGGGTTATTCAGGTTTACGAAGATACGGGCGGTCTTCGGGTGGGAGAGCCCGTCAGAGGACTGGGACGCCCTCTTTCCATCTGTCTTGGGCCGGGACTGATCGGCCACATTATCGACGGTATTGGACGCCCTCTGGATCGCCTCGTGGAAAAGGAAGGGTTTTTTCTGGATCGCGGCACGAACCTGGACCCCATTGACATGGATCACTCCTGGGAGGTGACGCCTGTCTGCAAGGTGGGCGATTCGGTTTCCCAGGGCATGACCCTGGCTGTGGTGAAAGAGACGGACCTGATCGAGAATCGGGTTCTCGTCCCCGGAGGCTTGAAGGGCGAGATCGAGTTTATCATGCCCCGGGGATTTCATAAAACCTCCGAGGTGGTGGCGCGAGTCAAATGTGAAGACGGAAGCGTCGTGCCGGTGTACATGTACCACTACTGGCCCGTGCGCAGGCCTCATCTCTACAAAGAGCGCCTGCTGCCGGACGAACCCCTGATCACGGGGCAGAGGGTGATCGACGGACTGTTTCCCATATCCAAGGGGGGAGTGGCCGCGATTCCCGGGGGGTTTGGGACGGGCAAAACCGTGACTCAGCACCAGCTGGCGAAATGGAGCGACGCGAAGATCGTGGTCTACATCGGATGCGGCGAACGGGGCAACGAAATGACTCAGGTGCTGGAAGAATTTCCGTCGCTGGAGGACCCTTACTCCAAAAAACCTCTGATGCAGCGGACCATCCTCATCGCGAACACCTCCAACATGCCGGTGGCGGCCCGGGAGGCCAGCATTTACACGGGCATAACGATCGCGGAGTATTATCGCGACATGGGCTACGACGTGGCGATGATGGCCGATTCCACCAGCCGCTGGGCGGAGGCGCTGCGCGAACTTTCAGGGCGTCTCGGAGAAATTCCGGCGGAGGAGGGCTTTCCCGCCTACCTGGCCACGCGGCTGTCCGAGTTTTACGAGCGGGCGGGCAAGGTTCGCACCTTTGGCGACAAAACGGCGAGCATCTCCGTTATTGGAGCGGTTTCTCCCGCAGGAGGGGACTTCACCGAACCCGTCACCCGTCACACGAAGCGTTTTATCCGCTGTTTCTGGGCGCTGGACGCCTCTCTGGCCCACGCGCGGCACTTCCCGGCCATCAGCTGGATGGATTCCTACAGCGAATACGCGGACGAGGTGAAGGAATGGTACCACAGCCACGTGGACCCGGAGTGGGCCGCGCTGCGGGAGGAGACCCGGGCCATGCTGGCGGAGGACGATGCCGTTCAGCAGACGATTCGCCTGGTGGGGGAGGATGTTCTGCCCGACGGCCAGCGTCTGGTGGCTCTGACGGCTTCTTTGCTGAAAAACGCCTACCTGCAGCAGAACTCCTTCACCGACGACTCGTTCTGCCCGCCTGAGAAGGGCGTTCGCATCATGCGGATGATTCTGGATTTCCATAAACAGGCGAAACAGCTGGTGGCTGAAGGATGCCCGCTGTCCCTGATTCGAAAGATGAAGGAACTTTTGGAGCTGACCCACGTTCGCGAAATTGCCGCCGACGACGTCGCGGCCTTCGAGGACCTGAGCAAACGCCTGAAGGAACGCCTCGAAGTGATCGGCAGGGATCGCCTGGCCCGGGAACGGGAAGAACAGGGAACGCAGGAACGATCCGCCGGAGATGGAGAGTGAGAAGATGACCCTCAGAGAATACACCGGAATCGAAAAAATCAATGGGCCTGTGGTGATCCTGAAGGGGATCGAGGGCGTCGCTTACGACGAGGTCGTAGAAGTGCTGATGGACGATGGTTCCGTTCGTTTGGGACGCGCCATCATGGTGGGAAAAGATGCCCTCATGGTGCAGATTTTTTCCGGGACGGACGGTCTGGTTCCCGCTACAACCCGGGTTCGTTTCACCGGCCATCCTCTGGAAGTCACCCTTTCCCCCTCCATTCTGGGTCGGACCTTCGACGGCTTGGGCCGGCCTCTGGACGGCAACGGCCCCGTCTACAGCGACATCAGGCGCAACATCAACGGAGCACCCATAAACCCCATGGCGCGCGTCTATCCCAGAGATTTCATCAACACGGGTTTTTCGACCATCGACGTTTTGATGACGCTGATTCGAGGTCAGAAACTGCCGATTTTTTCGGGCAACGGCCTGCCTCACAATCAGCTCGCCATTCAGATCGCGTCTCAGGCGCGGCTCTTAAAGGAAGAAAATTTTGCGGTGGTCTTTGCCGGAGTGGGAATCAAGCACGACGACGCGGCGGCGTTCACGGCCAGCCTTTCGCGTCGGGGCTCGAACCTCGTTCTGTTTCAGAACCTGGCGGACGATCCCGTCATTGAGCGCATCGCCACGCCCCGTTACGCTCTGACCGCGGCGGAATATCTGGCCTTCGACCTGGGAATGCACGTTCTGGTCATCATTACGGACATCACCAGTTACTGCGAAGCCCTGAGGGAACTTTCCGTCTCCCGTGGGGAAATCCCCAGCCGCAAGGGCTATCCCTCCTATCTCTACAGCGATTTGGCCTCCCTTTACGAGCGGGCGGGGGTAATTCGGGGCAAGGCTGGAAGCATCACGTTTCTCCCGATTTTGACCATGCCCAACGACGACATCACCAACCCCGTGCCGGATCAGACGGGTTTCATCACGGAAGGGCAGATCGTTCTGTCCAGAGATCTGGACGCCCGGGGCATCTATCCTCCCATCGACCCCCTGCCCAGTCTGTCGCGCCTGATGAAGGACGGCATTGGGAAGGGGTACACCCGGGAAGATCATCCCAGCGTGTCGAGTCAGCTTTTTGCCAGTTACAGCCGCGTGCAGGAGGTCCGGGCGCTCTCCGAGGTGGTGGGCGCCGACGAACTGGGGGACGAGGACAAGGCCTTTCTCGCTTTCGGCGAGGCTTTTGAGAAAACCTATATCAGCCAGGCCCGGGACGAGGATCGGGACATCGGGCAGTCTCTGGACATGTCCTGGCGTCTGCTGGCGAAGCTGCCGGAAAGCGCCCTGAACCGCATTTCCCTGGAGGACATGGAGAAGTACATTCGTCCCAGCCAAAACATGGATCGCAAAAAAAGTCCGGACACGGTCAAAACCGCCCCGGCGGAAAAAAACAGCACCGAAACAGAAAAGGGCCAACATCTCTAAAATAACGCGGGGGCGGTCCTGGGCCGCCCTTTTTGCGTTTCAGACGGGTATTGCCTTCCTGCTTTTCAACAGTCATTTTTGATTCCCATCTAAAATAATCTAAACAATTTATAGTTCGTGTGACAGTGTATGTAAATTTTTATTAATCTAGATATACAAATACTATTTGGATTTTATTTTTAGAAATTAAGTATTTTTAGCGTGTTTATTACTGTGTATTATTTTTAGGTTTGATTTTATAGTTCCTCATGCAAATATTGATCGTGGGCGCTTGAAACAGGAGAATTTTCTTCGCCTTTGATGATTTTGCCGTGTTGTGGTCTTTCCGGAAACTGAAAAAATCAGGAACGGAAAAGACAAGGATTGTCTGAGGAGTTTTTTTAATGCGGGGCAGGGACGTCTCGCAGACAGGAGGTCAATATACTATGAGGATTTATCACAACATACCGGCGCTTTATGCGTACAACGCGTTAAGCAAGACGAACTCGGCGCTTCAGAAATCGATTCAGACCCTGTCATCGGGACTGCGGATCAACTCCGCGGCGGACGACGCGGCGGGACTGGCCATTTCCGAGAAGATGCGTTCTCAGATTAAAGGCCTGAACGTGGCGATCCGCAACGCGCAGGACGGCGTGTCCATGCTGCAGACAGCGGAGGGCGCTATCAACGAAACCCACAGCATTCTCCAGCGTATGAGGGAACTGGCGGTGCAGGCGGCCAATGACACCCTCACCCAGCAGGACCGACAGTACATTCAGCTCGAAATCGATCAGTTGAAGGAAGAAGTCAGCCGTATCGCCACGGCGACTCAGTTCAACAAAAAGCGTCTGCTCGATGGCAGTTCCGCGGCCCTGTGGTCGTCGAACGATCTTTCGACGAAGGCCTACGTCAGAGGTTCCCTGCGTCAGGTGGACCAGTTTGGACAAAAGGCGGCCTTCGAGGGCAACTTCAAAATCATGGTCAACGCCACTCCTGGCCAGGCCGAAGCCCTGAAGACCGACATTTTTACCATCAAGCACAAAAATGTCGTCATGAACGCCAGCATCAATTCTCAGGCGGGAGTGTCAGCCGTCAGGGTGGACAATCTTCCGGCGGGCAATTATCGGGTGAATATGGACGGCCCTTCCGACAGCTCCGCCTTCAGCCTGGACAGCAGCAGGAGCGTCACGGCAAAGTATCTGGCGGAGAACCTGAAACTGGATCTCGGCAACTACAGCAGTGACGCCGGAACGAATCTCACGGCGGAAGTGGACAGCATCTCCGCCAGTCAGGTGACGATTAAACTCTCGGGTACGGTTGGGAGCAATGCGGTTTCGGGAAACCTCGTATTCAACATGGCTGACGGTTCGCTGGACACCACGCCCGCAAGCTCGACCGCGATAGCGACGCTCAATGGTTTGGGCATCACTCTCGGCGGCACGAAATTCAATGGCCCGATCGATGTGAACAGGTTAAGTCAGGGGACGAGCGTCGGATTTGACGTTTCCTCAGGAGGCACTTTTGCCCTGACGGGCGGCCCTGCCGCGTCGAACGTACAGGGTCCCGGAAATTGGGCAGGTTTTGACATCGGGGCCAACGGAAGCGACCCCAAAACAGACGCCGACCTCCGCGCTCTTCTGGACGTCATGAGAGCCGAAGGAGTGAGCGCCTATACGATCGAAACCACGGTTACCGCAACGGATGCGGCCGCGGCCGACTTCACCCTGACGATCGGGGGGCAGACCTTTACAGGTTCAGGCGCCGCCAGTGCCAATGGAACGGTGACCCTCACCAACGCCTCCACCGGCGCTCAGCTCAATATCAGGGTGACACAGCCCACTGTGGCGACGGGAATCAACACCGGCAGTACATGGAGCAAAACTTATACGCTGGGCTCGACGGCAGGGGCGGCGACCATCAGCCCGGCCCTCTCGGTCAATGATTACAAGGCAGGAGTGATTTTCGAGCCGGATGCCTCGACGCCGATTCCCGGCAATCACGACATCGTCCTGAAGGTCAACAGTGTAAACACGGTGGCGGGTACGGTCACATTCGACGTCTTCGTGGATGGAGTGGCGGGTTCGACTCCCACCATCACTCTTGGAGCAACGGCCGCCGGAACGCCCTTCTCTCTTACCATTGCCGGACAGACGGTCAATTTCTCCACGGCCCGGCTGGACGGTCTGGATCTGAGCAAAGTACGGCCCGGCGACACGATTTATTACAGCACCGCGCCGAAATCCTCCACTGCGCAGGTGGGCTATTACGGTTCTCTTCCCGAGAGCGACTGGAACGACGGAGACAACGGCGTCGTGTTCAGAGCCGATGACGATACGGACGTGAACGCCAGCGTGCTTCTCGAAGTGACGGCGGTAGACACCACCTCCGGGGCCGTAACCTTCCGCGCCACGTCGTCGGTGCTGAAAAAGGACGGGACCGTTCAGAACTACGTGGAGAACAATATCGTTTTCCATCTGAACGACCTTGAGCAGTCCGGTTCGTCCATCGACCTGGGGTTCGGCTTCACCTACGGTCTGGGTAAAAATATTTCCCTGGATGACGTCAAAAAAATCAGGGTGGGCAATAAAGTGGTTTATAACGTCACCGCCAAAGCGGACCCCGCGATGCCCTCGACCGCGGACACGGTAGTCACGATAGATGGCGACCAGAACGCGGAGTGGGATTACAATTGGATCACCCCCACGGAGAATGGTGTAACGAAACGGCCTCTTCACTATGCGCTTCAGTCCGCTGACGTCAAAGGCAAGGAGGTTCACTTCCGCAACTTCTACCTGAACTCCTACAACGGAACCTACTACGAGGGAGACGTGGTTTTGACTCTGACGGAGAACTTCAGAAAACCGATTTCCGGCGTCAGCCTTTCCTCTTTCGAAGCCGCGTATGTCGGACAGACGGCAAAATCGGACGTGCAGCTGAGAGACATCGATAAATTCTGGAATCCCCAGGGCGTTTTTATGTTGAACGATCCTCAGACCATCACCATTTCTCAGGGGAACGGCAAAAACACCTCTGTGACGCTTTATTCCACGGACACCCTTTCCGAGCTGCGAAAGAAGCTGAACGACGCCATCGCTACGGGGCTGGAACAGGGACAGTACGCGACCACCGGCGCATCGCAGTTTGTGACTTTTGTGGAGGATCCGGTTCCCAATACCCTGGAGTCCGTGGCGGGGACGTTCATCATTCGCTCCATGGTGGCGGGCAACGACGGAAAGCTCACCTTCGCCGGAGATGAGGACCTTATCAACGCCCTGTCTCTGAACGTGGTGCAGGCAGCGAAGGAAAATTCTTTCAGCGTTTCCGTTTACGATGCTCATAACGCTTCGATCATTGCCAGCGACGTGAAAGTTTCCGGCAATCTTCTGGTGGGAGTTATACATCCCAACGTGGATGTGGAGTTCGACCCCATGGCGAACATTAAAGCCGTGTGGAACGACGCGAGTCGCGGGTTTCTTTTGACGAAGGAGCCCAAACCCTATGAGACCACCCTGCATCTTGTGGATAACAGCACGGTTTACCAGGTGGGGGCCAACGAAGGCGACGACGTGACGGTGGACATCGGAAACATGTCCGCGGAGGCGCTGGGAATCAATCGGGTTATCGTCACGGACCACACCTCGGCGGGACGCGCTATTACAATTCTGGACTCCGCGATCAGCAAGGTTTCCTCTCAGCGGGCCAGGATCGGCGCCTATGAGAACTCCCTTGAGCACACCGTTACGAATCTGAGAACCACGAGCACGAATTTGACGGAGGCGGAGAGCCGCATCCGAGACGCGGATATGTCAGAGGAGATGTTGAACTTTACGCGTCTGCAGATTCTTTCCCAGTCGGGAACGGCGATGCTGGCCCAGGCGAACCAGCTGCCTCAGTCGATTCTGAGCCTGATCCGCGGCTAGTGTCAAAACACCTGTTCTCAGGTAATGCTTTTAAGTAAATCGGAAGTAATTTGATCTAATCAGCGTTTTCGAGACTTCGATACACGCAGTAAACACTAAATCTCAAAAGAGGCCGTCTCCAAAAGCGGCCTCTTTATTTTCTCCCCCAGGAGATAATGAAGGAAGGGGAGTGGACGATGGAGGCGGTTTCCCTGTTTTGCGTCAGATATTCCGCCATTTTCACTTTGGACTCGTATTGCTGTCGGGCTTCCTCGTCGGTGAGACCTTTCTTCTTCAGGGCGGCGATATAAAAGTCTCGATTTTTCGGAATTTGTGTTCTGGCGCCGGAAAAGAACCCTTCGACCTGGCGCTGGTGAGTTTCTGGATTCAGGGGGTCGACGAATCTCACGCAGTCGTTCATTCGAACGTTAACATCCTTCAGACCGATCCGGCGCATGAGTACGGGGAGTTTCAGACCGATACGCCTGTCCGGTTCGCCATGCAGCACCTCGTTTCGCCAGATTTTTTCGAGAGCATCGAAATTGTACAGGTTCTCGAAACCGAATCCGTCGATGAAAAGAGCCGCGTTCGTAAGGTGCCAGTCCACTTCGATACAGACCATCAAGCCCTTTTCATCGAGGGAATCCCGCATTTTCATCAGGATTTTCCCAGGGTCCGGCATGTGCATCAGCAACGCCTGACAGATGGCCAGATCACAGGACGACTCAGGCTCGAAATTTTCCAGATCGGCCTCAATGAAACGAAATTCGAACTCCGCTCCCGCAAGGGCGTTTTTCGCCTCTTCAAGCGCCCCTGCCGCCCTGTCCACTCCGGTGTAGCTGCTGCCCCGAGGCAGAAGGGGCATGAAGAGCGCGCCCAAAAACCCTGTGCCGCAGCCAAAATCGATGACGCGAACCGGCTCCGTAATTTTCCAGACTCTTTCCACGAGGAACTGAGCGTAATCTTCGTTCCAGAGGGTCTTTCTCGATCGATCCAGAAAGCGGATTCTCTCGTTCCAGTTCTTGTCCGCACCCATAATCGTCATCCTTTCCGATTGCCGCCTCCATAAAACGAACGCCGCTGGTTGGCGGCGCGCCGCAAAAAATCGGAAGTTTTTTCCGTCGGGACAGTTATTTTTTGTTCAGTATTCCCGCGAAAGACTGCTGCACGATTTTGCCGTTTCGTATAATGAAGGTGTCTGTGCCAAAGGGGACGTCGTAAAGTTCGGATTCGGCCTTCCACACGGTGTAGGCGATTTCGTCGCAGATATACCGTTTCAGAGACACGTACTTCGAGTTGCCCGGAAGACAGTTTTCCATGGAATCTCTGAAAAAGGTACTGATTTCGTCGAGTCCCTTCACGGGACCGTTGGGGGTGACGATAACCGATGCTTCACAGTAATCTTTCATTGTTTCCTCCAGGTTTGCGGCCTGGCAATATTGAAGATGGTGCTCCAGCACTTCCTGAGTGGTCCTGTCGCTCGGATTCTTTTCCAAGGCAAACGCTCCTTTCCTGATGCCGGATATGGGATGTTCAGTCTGTCATTGTGAGGATTTTCACTCCATATTCTGACTTACCCCATGAGAAATTGTCAAGGTCGCCAAAAATTTTGTCGCCTCCAGGGCGACCATTGCTGCGGGCCTCAGCGCTATCCTTATTTCATGAAAACAAAAAGCCATCGAAAGGAGACAATCATCTCAGCATGAAGACGAAAAAACGGGTTGCAAATCTGAATCAGGAAGCGACAAATGAAGATCGGGCTGACGACCTGACCGCGGAAGACCTCGGGAAAATGGCGGAAAAACTGCAGATCGACGCCGAGCAGGGAATAGCCGAAGCTCAATACTGTTTGGCCTCCCTGCACTTAAATCAGGCCGTTCAGTGGTTTCACAAAGCCGCCGAACAGGGGTACACGGACGCCCAGCGGGCATTGGCTGTCATGTATCACAACGGAGTGGGTGTGGAGCTGGATCCGAAGCAGGCTGCGGAGTGGTATCGTAAAGCCGCGGAGAAGGGAGACCTCGCTTCGCGGACGAACCTGGGCATTATGTATAAAGAAGGGGAAGGAGTCGACTGCGATTCTCAGGAAGCCTCGGAACTGCTGGGCGAAGCCTTCGAAGACCTTTTCGCGGCGGCGGAAGGTGGAGATGTTTGCGCCCAGGTCAATTTGGGTTTGATGTACGCCACGGGAACGGGAGTCGAACAAAATTCGGCGGAGGCTGAAATGTGGCTTCTCAGAGCCGTGGATCAGGGTAATGTCGAAGCGCTGAACAACCTGGGCCTGATGTACAGAAACGGCGATGGCGTGGAACGAGACGCCCGGAAAGCCGCCGGGTATTTCCGTCGGGCGGCAGAGCAGGGATTTGCGCCCTCCATGAATCACCTGGCCCTGTTGTCTTTGACGGGCGATGGCGTGGAACGGGACGAGAAGATAGCTCTGGCCCTGTTGAATGAAGCCGCCAGACTGGGGGATCCGGACGCGCAGTACAACCTGGGCGCTTGCTTCTGCAACGGCGACATCGTCCGAAAGGACTTCAAAAAAGCCCGGAAATGGCTTCGTAAGGCGGCTGAACAGGGACAGGAGAGCGCGTTGAACCTTTTGAGCCTGGTGGAGGCATCGTTAAAACTGAAGGCATGAAGTTGAGGGAAATTCAGAAAACAGGAGAGAACTCCAGGAATGTCCGCGAATCGTCGAGAGCAGGAGGTCCTTGACCTTTGGCGAAAATACGGTAAAATAAATCCCTGTGTTCGGGACGTAGCGCAGTCTGGCTAGCGCATCTGCATGGGGTGCAGGGGGTCGGAGGTTCGAATCCTCTCGTCCCGACCATACAAAGAAAATAAGGTTAAGGAAAAAATAAAAAACCTCCGCGATGAACGGGGGTTTTGTTTTTTATATACTCCTGTATGCTCGCAGAAAATGAAAAACGGAGTGCCTCATGCGCCTTCTGTCTTGGGCATAACGTCCGTAACGACCTCCGCTTGATAAAAATTCGCTCTCGTCACGGGAAGCCCTCTCCCCGGACTCCGACTCTAACATCGGATCGGATAAGTTAGATGACACTGTGGCGGGAACCCGAGGTCCCGCTCAACGCCCTCAATTCCCTGCGCATCCCGGAAAACCGTTAGACCGGGCCCAGGCCGGAAAGAGCCTACCGAAAGAGCGAAGTAAAGATACTTTAGCATGGGAAAATAGAACCCGCAAGGGATAAAAAATATTGATGAAAAATATCGAAGGGTCTTACAGGCGGAAGTTTGGCTTTCTGAAAAAGGGTGATTTTTATATTTTTGCCGATCTTCCCGTTCCGGAGCGAGGCCGGAGGTCTGTATAATGAGTGGCAGTGCAACTGGGACGGGGA
>JAISUO010000100.1 GCA_031272035.1 Synergistaceae bacterium | reverse complement strand
AGCCGCGACGCACAGGGCCGCGATCAAATTTTTCACTTTACATGACCTCCTCGAAATGTATAAATTGGTTTGCTCTGAAACCCGAAAATGCTGTTTCCTGAATTGGGCGGCGGGGTTGTCAACAGTCAGACCAAAGCCGTCAGCATTGTCGTCAGTCCCACCTGATCTTCACGTTCTACCCGGTTTTGACTCGCAGACGGGCGGGTTCCCCCCTGCGGAGCCTGACCGTGAAAATGAAGGATAAGCTGCCGGGTTCGGACTCTACGGAGATATTGCCTCCCATGATTTCTACAATGTTTTTCGACAGGGCAAGCCTTAAACCCCTTCCGCTCAATTTGCGGGTGAAGATGCTGCCGGATTGACTGAACACCTGGAAAATCCTGTTCTGCTGTTCCTCGCCGATGTCAGTTCCGATGCTGCTGATCCGGATCTGAATTTTGGACAGCCCGTCATATTCGCCCACAAGCCGTGAGTCCAGCGTAACCGTCCCTTCCGGGGAGGCAAATTTCACGGCGTTGGACAACAGGCTGCTCAATACCTGCAGGAGACGCCTGCCGTCGCCAATGAGCCATTTGGGGATGTTTTCGTCTGTGGCGACGACTAATTTATCCGAACTGACGTCCGTCTGAAAAGCAATAAGGTCCACCGCAACCCGCATGACTTCTCTGAAGTTGAAGTCTTCTGTGTCCAGTTCCAACTCGCCCGCGTGCATTTTCGACATGTCCAGCACGTCATTGACGACATTCAGAAGGTGCCTGGAGGAGATGTTGATTTTCTCCAGACAGAGCTTCATTTCCTTCTCGTCCGTGTTCTTCACCTGGCTGGTCATTCCGATAATGGCGTTGAGGGAAGCGCGGATTTCGGGGCTCATGTCGGCGAGGAATTTGCTTTTGACCTCGGAGCTCATCTTCATCTGCTCCAGAGCCGCGTTCAGGTCCTCGATGGCCTCCGCCCGAATGAGGGCATTCACGGTCAATATGGCCGTCGAGCGGAGAACGTCTTCCTCCGAGGGGGTATAGATGCTTTCGCTTAACGCGGGACGGCCCTGCGCGGGATGATGTTTCACAGGATGTTTCTGATCGAAGCTGACGAAACCCCAGAGGAATTCTTTTATGATCACCGGAACGATCAGCAGGGTGTTGATCCCGAAGGGCGCCAGGATATCCTGCATTTTCGGGGAGAAGTTGACCAGCCCCCTGACGCATCGTTCGGACTGCAGCTGAAACTCCCACTCCTGCATGGCTTTGACGACGGACTCCATTTGGGCCGCGGCGGGGGCAGCCGGATTCTGCCGCCACTGAAAAACCACCCTGTAACGCGGATCCCTGTCTTCTCCTTCATTTTTCCAGATAAACACGCTGTCGATGTCGATGTGTTTTTTGATGAAGGTCAGAGATTCTGCGATGACGTCTTTGACGCTGCCTTCGTGAGAGGTGAGCAGGGTTTCGGACAGCCTGTTGAGGGAGGACAGGAGCATTTTCTGGCGTTCGGCGCCGGCCTTTTCCCTCTGACAGACGATCCGCTGAAAGTTGAAAAGGAATACGCAGACGCAGACCGTCAGGAAGGCTAAGGCCGAGATGTCCCCGCTGGCCTCGTCCGTAAAGAAGAGGATATACACCAGGGTGAACAGTCCCAGACCGAACGAGCCGAAGAAAACAACCCCGTTCAGCAGGCGCTCCTGTATCGGCAATTTTTCCGAAAACAAATAGTCGTGAATCCAGTTTTTTATTGAGATCATTTTTTCCCAATCCATTTTTAAACCAATTTGAAGTAAAAGGCCTAAAGTTAGAATAGCTAAAAGCAATGATATTCAAACATTAGCTTCTTCATTAACGCTTGATTGAAAGCAAATTGGTATCAATCAAAATCACCATAGAGGAGCGCGTCAGGCGTCGGCCAGCTTCCTGCGGATGTGGGCGGCAACCTTCGCGTCCTCCCGGGCGATGTGCCCTCCCAGCCACCGCGCCGCGATCGCGTGAACCTGCTCGCTCAGTTCTTTGAGGGAGATTGCATTTGTCGTCGCGTATTTTGCCCTCAGTTCGTCCAGGGCCCTCCGGAAATTGTCGTGAAGTTTTTTGTGACGCGGGAGATCCGGATAATCAAACTTCTTCTGCAAAGCCTCCTCGCTGGCGAAGTGACGCGCCGAGCAGACGGCGAGGAAGTCCAGAGCCTCATCCAGCATCTCCGCGTCGTCTTCCCATCTGCAGGCGTCCACCAGATCGCTGACCAGCCGGAACAGTTCCCGGTGCTGTTCGTCGATTTGCGCGTTGCCCGTCTCCATGGTTGAAAAATCCCCAATCCTTGTCATCAGGAGGCTTCCTCCTGTTGCGCGTCCGGGTCGTCGGAGTCGAGCGATTCAGGCGGCAGCCATTTCAGAAGGATGTTGTTCAGGGCGGTCTTGTTAATGGGCTTTGTGATGAGATCGTCCATATCCGCGTCGAGGAACAGCTGTTTTGTGCCCATCGCGTTTGCCGTGAGAGCGATCACCGGAACCCGCTCCTCCCGGCGTTGTTCCTTTTCCCAGGCCCGCAGAATTTTCGTGGCCTCAAGGCCGTCCATGCCCGGCATCATGTGATCCATGAAGATGACGTCATACCGCTCTCCTCTCGCGGCTTTCGACGCGATCATTTCCATCGCCTCTCTCCCTCCGCCGGCTCCGTCCACCAGGATTCCGTGCCTGGAAAGATACCCCTTGGCCACGATCAGGTTGGTTGTCACGTCGTCCACGACCAGCGCCGAAATTGTGCCATTCACCTGCACCCATCTGTCCTCGGCGGCGGGACACAGGGATTCGGCGTCTCCCTCGACGAAGGGGAAAAAGACCGTGAACTCGGAGCCTTTGCCGTATTCGCTTTTCACCTCCACGAAACCGTCCATCTTGTCCAGGATGTTCCTGACGATGGCAAGCCCAAGGCCCGTGCCCTCGATTCCGCGATTTTCTCTTCTGTTCACCTGGGAGAAGCGGTTGAAAAGTTTGTGTTTATCTTCTTCTTTTATCCCAAGGCCGGTGTCCTTCACGTTCACGGAGATGTAATCCATTCCGTTCCTGTTTTCCCGCCGGACCGAAAGCTCCACGAACCCCTTTCGGGTGTACTTGACGGCGTTGGAGACGATGTTGGTGAAAAGCTGCCGGACCCGCAGTTCGTCTCCCAGCAGCACGTCTGTCCCCACAGAATAGGAGGAGCGGAACTCCAACCCCTTCGTCCTTGCCGTCACGTGAAAAACGGACACGATGTCGTCGAAAACGGAGTGAAGGTTGTAGGGCTTCGATTCGAGCTCCAACATACCCGCCTCGATTCTGGACAGGTCGAGGGTGTCGTTGATGAGGCCCAGCAGGATGTGGGCCATTCCTTTCATGTTGCGCATGTAGTCGATCTGGTCGAAGGTGAAGTTGTCCATGGGCAGAAGGTCGAGCCCGCCGATGATGGAATTGAGCGGAGTCCGCATCTCATGACTCATGGTCGCCAAAAACTGGGACATTGCGATGGTTTTTTGCTCCGCCTCAATACGGCTGACCTGTTCGGTCAAATCCTGAACGCAGAGGGTGAGGAGAGAGTCGGGCTTGTGCTCGAACAAATCGCAGAAAAAGGAGGCCTGAAAGGCGGAGCCGTCCTCCCGGATCATCGTCCCGTCAAAATGGCAGGTGCCGCTGTCCTGCAGTTCCTTTATGACTTCAGGCCATTTTTCCCGGAAGCCGGGGTGGATAAGTTCCCATATATATTTGTCCAGAAGCGCTTCCTGCTGAAATTTCAGGCTTTGCGTCGTGGAGTTGTTGACGTACAGAATTTTTCCTCCCTGGTTCAGCCGAAACACGGGAAGGGAGAAGTGTTCCACGACCTTTTCCATCTCCCGGGCATGTCTTTCCTCGGTCAGTTCTTTCGTAATGTCTCTGATGGTCCAGACCTCGGATTCGCCCTTCAGCCCGAGTCCGGTGGGGACGACCTTGCCCACCAGCCGGCAGATTCTCCCGTCTTTCAGGTGAATAACCGTCGAGTAAGGATTCCGATGCTTTCTCACGTATTCCACCGCTTTGAAAAACTCTTCCGCATCGGTGATCTGGGGGGCAAAAATACTGCGTACTCTGTCCATGGATTCGTTGGGCCGTATCGTGTCCAGGCTGGTAAAGAACGTTTTGAACATGTCGTTGATGAAAGGCAGCTCCACTCCCTCGGTCAGGGTCATGATGCCGTCCTCCAGGGAGTTGAGAACTTCAGATATCAGGGTATTCTGAGACTGAAGATTTTCTTCCCTGCGGAACTGACTGGTGACGTTGCGGACGGACTCAATGACGTAGCGGGGTTTGCCGCCGCCCGGCTCCGGTATGGGAGAGGCCTGGAGGTGGTACCATCCCACGAAAACATTGGAGTAAAACAACGGGCAGGTGTGGTTTTGGCCGTCCTGAAACGCCTGCAGCACGGGGCAGTTGTCGCAGGGCTCCTCGCGTTTGAACAGCCCCTCGTAACATTTGAGCCCCTTCCTTAAAGGGACTATCAGCCACTTTTGCTCCGCCGGGTTCGCGTAGGCGATGCGCAGCGACTGGTCGAGGACCATAATACCGTCCTGAAGAGCATCAAGAATCGTTTCAGGCAGCCATTTCAGTTTGAGTCTGGAATGGTGAGCCTTCGCAAGCCGAGAATGAATGGACAAAGCAGTTAAGCCTCCTAAGTCTTATTATCCAACCCATTTATCCATCGAAAGCGGCAATTTCGGTTCCTGTCTCGGAAAAGTCTCCCTCCAGGGGTATTTCATCGAGATATTCCAGAAGGAGCAACAGTTTTTCCCGGAAAGCGGGCAGATTTTTTTTCACGGCTCCAAAATCACCCGCTTTTCCATCCAGCTCCAGGTTCAGCGCGTCAAGGCTCAGCGGCCCGGCGCCCACTACCGCACAAAGGTTTTTTATTGCGTGAGCCTGAATTATGAAGTCTTTCATCCCATTCTCATCCATCGGGGCCGAAACCAGAAACGACAACCGTTTTTGTAAATCGTCGCAAAAACTGGCAAGCACCTCCCGATAAAGCTCTGCCTCTCCGCCGCACATGGAAATTCCCTCTTCGATGTACAGCCCGACTGCATTACTGTCCGCCAACGCCTCCAGAAAATCAGTCGCCATGACGTAGCTGGTCTCCTTTTCTCTCCTGTTATGTTTTTTCTTCTCACATAATGATTTTGGGATCAATCATACAGGCAAAACGCATCTCCCCTGAAAAAAGAGACACCGCGGATTCAGTTCAATGCTGGGTTTATCTGAAATGCATCCTTTCAGAGCCGAAAAAACATCTTGACTTAATGCCAATAATGTGATAAATGGTCGCGCCATTTCAGCTGTTAATCAACAGGTTCCGACTCATAAAAAATAATGCCTGTCAAGAGTTTTTTCGCGCCATCTCGAGACGATTCCCGCAGGCCCACGGCCCGAAAAGAAGGAATAGAATGACAACGTATCATTTGAATGAGCGCTGATTAGGTTCAGGGGAGCAAAGGTTGCCTGCACCAGTCTTCACCCCCTCAGACCGAAATCCTCCCACAAGGTTTCAGGGCACTTAATCAGCGCTTCCTCACCAGGTTAATCCATGCGATATGAATTTTTAAGAACTTTGTCAGGAGCTTTATTAATAAGAAGAGAAAAGTATGTTCAGGAGAAAAACCGGAACGTCTTCTGCGGAGGGAGCGAGAGAAGAAAAGCATGATGAACACTCTGAAATTCAGTTTTCTGGGGCGCTTTTCCGTCGAATCGGAGCATGAGATTTCCATGTTTGAGAACGATTCTTCACATTTCATACTTCTTATGAAATATCTGGTGTTACAGCGAAGCG
>JAISUO010000099.1 GCA_031272035.1 Synergistaceae bacterium | reverse complement strand
GCGCGGTTGAACCATTCCGTCGCCTCGTTGTTTTTCTTCAGCTGCCGGGCCAGTTCGCCCGCCCGGTACGCCGCCAGGTAGTCTCCGTCGTAAGACCCCGCCAGCTCCACGTACCTGTCGTAGGCTTCTTTGCCGCTGCGCCGCGCAAGGCCGCTGTGGGTGATGCGCAGCAGGTTGATCTCCTCCGGGGAAAGGGGATAGGTGGGAATCACCTTCGCGGGGTCGGTGGACTCGTTTTCGTAGCCGCCCGCCGAAGTTTTAGCCGGCGCGGGAGTTGGATCGGTCCGGGGCGCTTCATAGGCCGGCGCCGAAGCTTCCGGGCCGGAAGCGTTTCCGAAAAGCTGGTTTGCGGTGTCGTCGTAAGTCCTCTTTCCGGGCCGAGCCCTGGGAAACTCCATTCCCTTGATTTCTCCCGAAGTGGTCGGTTTAATCTTGTCGCCCCGCCGAATCAGTCCGGAGTTATCTCCATTGGCGATCACCTGGGCGGAGCTGAAGTTGCCCTGGACGTCGTTTACCTTCACCGCGGCGATGGGGTGCACCTCTCTTCCCAGCGAGTCGCCGTCCATGTCGAACAGTTCCGGCCCCTCGGCGTAAATCAGGTAGAGGTCGCCCTTTCGCGCTCCGGAAGTGGCTCCCACGCTGATGTTGACGTTTTTACCGGAGACGGACACCACGTGGGAATACTCGCCGGCAAACTCCTCTTTTATCCGGTTCGCCAGCTTCAGGATCGCCGCCTCCAGGGCGCGAGCGCCGATGTCGCCCCCTGAGGACTCCACGTTCTTGAGCCCGCCGATGTTCACTCCTGCGGCCGAACTGTCGGCCGCGCCAACCTCCGACAGAGCCAGGGCCACCTCGCCGGTGGTCGTGTTCAGCACTCTCATGTCCACCGTGGCGTTCGCCTTCTCTTTGGTCTGAGTGAACACCGAAATTCCGGTGGTGGAGTTGTCCACCGTGAGCGACGTCACCGAGCCGAGAAGGATATACTGACAGCCCGCCAGCCGCCCGATTTCCACAGCCATATTGGGATCCACCAGCCCTGACATGTTGAGTTTCTGCTCACGGCCGATGGCTGCCAGGCGTTCCCGCTCAATGAGGGCGATGGACTTGGAATTGGCGAGGTTGCGGGTGAAAAAGTCCGTGATGGCGTCCGCCTGCTGCGTCGAAACCTTGCTCGTCTTGCTGACGAACTTCATCACGCCCATCCGGACGATTTCCCGGTCCGCCGCCCAGACCCGACTCCACTGAGCGGCCAAAAGGAGAACCACCGCGGCCAAAAAGGCTCCGAACATCTTACGCTTCATTTCATAAGACCTCCCTGGAATGATGAAATCACCGGGCCATGCGGTCGGCGGCTGTCGTGGCGGCCGCTTCCACGGCATTCCGCTCCGCCTCGCCGCGCGTGTAGCCCACCTGCCTGCCCGAAACCGTGTCGGAGTACAGGACTCTGCCCCCCGAGCTCACCGCCATCACCGCCGCCGAAGCCGTTCCGGTGAACATATCAAATTCGTTGCGCCGGGAGTCGCCGTCCACGCTGACGTCGATGGTGACCACCGTCTCCACTCCGTACCTGGAGGCAAGCCCCCGGATGGCCCTGCCGTATTTGGCATCCAGTCCCATGATACCATCGATGTTGCCCTCCAGTGCCATGCGCTGAGCCTCCCGAGTCTGCTCCAGTGCCAGACGCGCAGCCTCGCTCCGGCGCATCTCCGCCATTTTCTTCTGGTCCACGACCTTATAGCCGCCGGCGATGAGCCGCTGGGCCACGATG
This sequence comes from Synergistaceae bacterium, assembly GCA_031272035.1. Classification (NCBI taxonomy): domain Bacteria; kingdom Thermotogati; phylum Synergistota; class Synergistia; order Synergistales; family Synergistaceae; species Synergistaceae bacterium. Next base: position 11,996 of record JAISUO010000099.1, on the reverse strand, counting down.
CCCGCCGTCACGGCGTCATGCTGAGGGTCGGGGCCCCGCACCAGCACGGCCACCGTTCCCTGCCTGGGCAGAGGCTCGGGCTGGAACTCCGGCGCTTTTTGAGGCGTCCCCAGTTTTCCCCGCTTCAGAGCGGCCTCCGCCGAACAAAGCGACAGGCACAACAAAAGAATCGCGCACACCGCGCGCGCAAAAGCGCGAAAACGAGTCGTCATAACTTTTTCTCCTTACTGAAGCTCCGTTTCAGACTCCGTCAAAGGACCGAAGGCCCTTTGGAATCCCTCTTATTTTCCGATCCACTCGCCGGAGACGGAAGCGGACGAGGAGCCGGTGATCTTCACTCCCTGCTTCGAGAGGAAAGAGGCGACGTCCCGGGCCCGTTTCGCGGTAAACACGTTCAGCTCCAGAACTCCGTCGTTGTAGCTGGACTCCACTTCTCCCCCGTCGGACAGGAACTCCGCGAGAGCGTCCTCCAGCTCGCTCGCGTCGTCGAAGGATGGAACGCCCGTTATTCTGACGCCGATGGAAGCGCCCTTCACGCCTTTATCCGCCTCCGTTTCGGCCCTGCTCACGCGTCCGTACACGATCCGCCCCTCCAGGTTGTCCACCTCGACGCCGTTTTCCGTCAGGAACGCCGCCACGGCGCGGGCGTTTTTCGGCGAAACCACGTCCACCTCCAGCAGCCCGTCCTTAAATTCACGGTCGTAAACCCCACCGCCCTTGCCGGCGAACTCCCGGAGCGCCTCCAGCAGAGACTCGGATCTGGCGAAGGAAACACCGGTGATTTTCGCCGTCACCGTCAGGCCCGGAATCCCCGGCCCCGCGCCCAGCATGGCGTAGGCAACCTTGTGGACGATGCTGCCGGCCGCCGGCGGCGCTGCCTGCTGGAAGCCCCGAACCGCGCCGTCCTCCACGGTCTGGCCCTGGGTCATTTTCTCGACGATCTGAGAGCCCAGCTGCTGTCCGCTCCTGCTGACCACGGCCTTCAATTGTACGGTGGCGCGGACGCCCCAGAGAGGAATCCCCGACACTTTTATCCGGCTGGGCGTGTGGGCGCTGGCGTAGGCTTTGCCCAGGATGACCACGTCGGCTTTCAGGGTTTTTATGGCGTCGTCCATCTTCCTGGGGTCGTCCCAGGCCTGAGCCGGATCGATGTTCATGATGGAGCGGACCTGCTCAGGGTCGATGATCTGATAGCCCGCTTTCTCGAAGGCGGCAAGAATCAGCCCTTCCGTGGTGGAGATGAAGGGGGACTTTTCCTCTCTGCTCGCGCCGACGCCGTCTCCGTAGCGCTCCTCGAACCGTTCATCGATCCAGCACATGACCCTGGGGTTCCCCATGGCGTCGATGACCGCCGGACCCAGGATACCGTCCATGGCGGCCTCCTCCACGCGACACACGCCGACGAGGGTCATCATCCCGTCCGCGTCCACCGTTTCCTTCACGATGTCGAATTTTTTGACGATGCCCTGAGCCTTGGAGAAAACCCTGTCCCTGACGACCTGGTAGTTCTCCATCTCGGTGACGGCGTCCACGAACGCGCCCAAAGCCTTTTCTATGGCGTCGCGGAATGCCTCGCGTTTGGCCTCTTCGCGGGCGGCGTTCCTGTTGTTGCCCCTGACTGCCGCGTACCCCGTGGCGTCGTCCACGATCCAGACGCCGCCGTCCTTCCGAACGCCCGCTGCCGCCGCGCTGACGGAGCTCAACAAGAAGAGCGCGGCGAGGACGGCGCGAAACCCACCAAACCCACTAAAAATAACGGATTTTCTCATGCTCTCCGTTCCCCTGTTTACTGCTTTATCACTTGCTGACGACGATCACTTTGCACTCCCTGCGGAAGTCGGGGGAGCTGGCTCGCACTTTGGCGGCGTCCGCGTTGGAGATGATGATGTTGACGTTGCCGTCGCTGAGCTTCACGGCCCTGGCCACGATGGGGCTGGAAGCCACGTGAACCTCGCCTTTGGCGTAATTGATGTTGTTGTAGTAAGCGCAGAGCCCCGATTGCAGGTAGCTGCTCTGGTTCACGAAGTCGATGCCGTAGACCGGACGTCCGCTGGCGTCGAACACTTGGAAGGTCATGGCCGGAACGTAAGGCAGGTGCCGCACGTCGATGACCAGTCCTGTGAACTTCTGCTTCTTCGGCGCTTCGAGCTTCCCGGCCGGCGCCGGGTCGGGCTCCAGGATGATCGTCACGTCGGGCGTGGCCCCGTACACCGGCTTGGGCGCGGGCACGGGCAAAAGGTTGTTGTTCGCCATGACGACGCGGAGCTGTCCTATGCGGATTCGACCCCTGATGGTGTAGGACTCGCCGTCCCACTGACCCTCCAGCAGCTCCACGTTTTTGATGATCCCGCTCACTTCCGTGCGCACCCGGTCGTCCGCCATGAAGTTGTCCATCGTCGTCCGGGCGTCCACCTGCACGCCGCCCATGAACTCCAGCAGGTTGCGCTGAAGGTCCACGATCGCGCCGCGACGGGCCAGCGCCTTGGCCTGAGCGCCTTTCACGTTTACGGGAGCCACCGCCATGCCCTCGGACTCAATGTAGTTCTGCGTCCAGTCCAGGAGCCCGCGTTCCTTCTGAACCACCACCGAGCCCCCTTCGGGTTCGGGGTCCGCGGCCTCCGAGGGCGCGGCGCCTGTCACGCCGCCGAAAAACATCGAACACGCCAACGCTAAAATCGCGGTAAATTTTTTTATCATGATCATTTCCCCCAGTCGTTTTTTCAGCTTCCTCGCCGTCAGCAGACCGCCGGTTTCTGTGCTGTCAAAAGACGCTTCTCTAAGCTAGAATTTAAAAAAGCTAGAATTTAAAACCTGGTACAGGCAGACGCAGGCCGGGTTTTTTCTGCTGCTTTTGTTTCTGCTGCTTCTCCTCGCCCTGTTTGTCCTGTTCGTCCGCTTCCTCCTGATATTTTTGCTGATATTTTTGGTAGTCTCCCCCGCCCATACCCCGCGACATGGCTTCCACGTCCACCCCCGGCATTCCCGTCCAGGTGGAGAGGAACAGGGCGTTGACGGTCCAGTCGGGCTTCCAGTTTTTGGGGGCGTTGGCGGGCCTGGGCGGATAGGAGGCCCAATAATCCTCGCCCCAGGCGCTGGCCATGAGCATCACGCCCTCGCACCCGGCGAAAATTCCCGCCGGAACGTCGGCGGCGCTTTTATCCGGCCCCATAACGACCCCGGAGCTCACCAGCTCATTAATCCGGGAGGAGTGCTCGTGGGTCTGCATCCCCATGCTGGCCCTGGACGAGGAAGTCCAGATGATCGTCTCCTTCTTCGCCTGGTTCGCCGCCACCGCGCTGACGAAGTAGCCTGCGGCCCCTTTTACGGGACTCCAGGACAGGGAGATGGAGGAGTTGACGTCGCCTCCGGTCTTCACGGAAAGGGGCGGGAGGAAGTCGTGCCGATCCATGCTGAACTGTATATCCGGCAGATAGCCGCCCGTCACCTGATGGCCGCCCCTGAGAGACGCGCCGGCGGGCACGGGGATAGAGGACTGTTTGTTGGGCCACTCGCCCCAGCCCCAGCCGGAGGGAGGCTCGCCCTTCCAAACGCCCGCGCCGCCCGCCAGCTCCGCGAATTTCCCTTTACCGCTCTTCATATCCTGGGGAGAAATGACGAGGGGCTGACCCTTCTGGACGGTTTTGGAGGACCCCCAGTAGATTTTCAGGGTCCAGTTCTGCTGTTCCTGAGGGACGTTGTTGGCGGTCCCCTGAGCCGCCGGACGATCGGGGCGAATCAGAGGAAGCTCCTTTCCCATCTTCATGCCGGCGGGTATGGCGTGAACCGCCTTCTGTTCACGGTCACCCGGCGTTCCCCGGGCGTCCAGCCGGAGCATGTAAGGCGCCTGCATCCCCTGGAGCCCTCCCGCCGTGGTCGCCAAAATCTGGTACTCCCCTACGACGTTCGCGTTCTTCGCCGGGCTGGCCCCCCACGAGGCTGCGGTCAGCGACAGCGACAAACTCAACCCCAAAACCGCCGTCAGACATCTTTTCCTGTTCACTTATGAAAACCCCCCTTGTCTAAATGCTTTTGAATGAATTGCCGCTCCACAGGATAAAGTGTTTCAGGCGATTTGTCTTTGCCTGCCGAGGGTGATTTTGAGGGTGATTTCAGGAGTAATCCTCTCAAAAAAAGGATTACTCCCCTCTGAAAAAAGGAGTAACCCTCTCAGGAAAACCCGTATGAAAACGCTTTTCGCAATTAAAATACGGGTTTATTTTACGTGTCGAACATCCGCTGCTCGCAGCTCCCGCCTTCATCCCCGGGATTCTTCGGACTCCCCGGGCAGCCGCATAAGCCGCGGCCGCGGCTGCTTCCCGCTTCAAACTGACCATGAGCTGACCTTGACATTCAAGTTTGATTATGCTAACTTGCCTTATAAATTACACAATACAATTATTAGACAATACAAGACAATAAATTAAGGAGGTTAAGTCATGAATCGTGAGAAGGTATTGTTATTTGTAACAGGAGTCCTCGCAGGAGCGGGCGCGGTTTGTTTTGCCCGCAGTCAGGTCGGGAGAAAAACGGCGGTCGCTGTTGCCGCAAAAGGATTGGAGTTGAAGGATCGGGTCGCTTCCATGGCTGAACGGGTCAAAGAAACCGCTGAAGATGTGTTGGCCGAGGCAAAATACGTAAACGAGAAAAAAGCGAACTCCCCGAAGGCGGATTGAGCGGGCCATAATGGATTTTACGATTGTCCACGAACTGCCGGGCCGTTTGCGGCTGCGCTGTGCTGACGGCGCGTTCACGATGCGGGAGGCCGGCGTCATCGGCCTGTTGCTGGAAACGCAGCCGGGAGTTCTGCGCGTCGCTGTTTCCCACAGAACGTCAGGTCTGCTGATCCATTACGAAGGCGACAGGGAGTCCGTTTTGACGGCGGTCAGGCTTTTGGACAAGTCATTTTACGAAGACGCGGACGTCGAGGCGCTGACGCCGGCTGATCGACAAAGTTTGACGGGAGCGGCGGCGTCTCTTCTTGGCGGCGCGCTGGGGCGGCGTTTTCTGCTGCCGGGTGTCCTGCGATACGGGTTTACCCTTCTGCGGGCGCTGCCTCTTTTGAAACGCGGGCTCTGCAAACTGCTGCGCACAGGACGTCTCAACGTCTCCGTGCTCGACGCGTCCGCCGTGGGCGTGTCTCTGCTTCGGAGAGATTTTCGCACCGCCGCCGTCATTACGACGCTGCTGGCGCTGGGCGACCTTCTGGAGGACTGGACTCGCAAAAAATCGAGAGAGAGCCTGATCGGCAGCCTGGCGGTAAACCTCGACAAAATCTGGGTGCGCCGCGGCGGCGAGGAAACGCGGATTCCGGCGGCGGACCTTCAAATCGGAGACCTCGTCATCGTCCGCGCGGGCGGCGTCATTCCGGTGGACGGAGTCGTCTTCGAGGGCGAAGCCACCGTGAATCAGGCGGCAATGACGGGAGAGTCCGAACCCGTTCGCCGCGTCCCTCCCCTCTCGGTTTTCGCCGGAACCATCGTCGAAGAAGGTGAGTTGATCCTGCGCGTCACCGCTTTTGACAGCGAAACGCGCATCTGTAAAATCGCCGAGATGATAGACGCCTCCGTCGCTTTGAAGGCCGACGTCCAGAATCACGCGGAACGCATGGCGGACGCCATTGTACCGTACAATTTCCTGCTGGCTGGCGGCATTTACCTGTGGACACGGGATGCGGTGCGAGCCACCAGCGCCCTGCTGGTCGATTATTCCTGCGCGCTCCGGCTGTCCACGCCTTTGGCTATCCTTGCCGCCATGCGTGAAGGAACCAAACGGGGCGTGCTGATCAAGGGCGGAAAATTTTTGGAAGCCTTGGCCGCTGCCGACACCGTCGTCTTTGACAAGACCGGAACCCTGACCGTGTCCGTGCCGAGGCTTGCCAAAGTCGTCCCCTTCGAAGGGCGGGCGCGGAAAGAAGTCCTTCGTACCGCCGCCTGTCTGGAAGAACATTTTCCCCACTCCGTCGCCCGCGCGGTGGTGAAGCTGGCCGAGGAAGAAAACCTCTCTCACCGTGAAGAACACTCCACCGTGGAATATATGGTTGCGCACGGCGTCGTTTCGCGGCTGCGCGGCGAAAGGGTGCTGATCGGCAGCGCTCATTTCGTGTTCGAGGACGAAAAAATTCCCGTAACCTCCGAACAGCGCGAAATCATTGAGCGTGAGGCCGGAGACTATTCCGCGCTCTATCTGGCGGAGGGCGGGCGGCTTACCGGACTGCTCTGCGTCGAAGATCCCCTCCGAAGCGACGCTCGCGAAGTCATAAATCGCCTGCGCGATGCGGGGATCAATCGGATGGTGATGCTTACCGGCGACAACCCGCGCGTCGCGGAAAAAGTCGCCCGTGAGACGGCCCTGGACGAATTTCGGGCGCAGCTCCTGCCGGAGGATAAAACGGAAGCCATTAAAATGATGAAGCGTTCGGGCGCCAAAGTCGTCATGGTTGGCGACGGCATCAACGACGCTCCGGCGCTGGCCGCCGCTGACGTGGGAGTTGCCATGCGGGGAGGCGCGGACGTGGCCCGTGAAACAGCGGACATCGTCATCTCGGAAAACCGTCTCGAAGGTCTGATCGACGCGCGAAGACTGGCTGCGGGCACGATGCGGAAGATCTACAGCAACTTCGCTTTCATCGTCGGCGCGAACTCCTTCCTCCTCGCTTTGGGACTCGGCGGAATCCTCACACCCGCGACTTCCGCGCTTCTGCACAACCTCGCCACGATCGGCTCCAGCGTCTACAGCCTGACCCCGGTTCTGACCGGTTATCCGACGACAACTTCAACGGGAGAATGAAAAACAAATGATCGAAAGTTTCATTGAAGGGCGCGTCCGTCTTCGATCCGTCGCCCTTTCGGACGCGAAATTCTCGGAGCGGATACGGGAAGAACTCCTGAAGATTAACGGTGTAAGACAAGCCGAGGTCAATCCGAGGACCGGCGGATTGTTGCTGGAGTATGACAAGGCGAGTCTGCCCCTGTCCCTTTTGAAACGGGCCGCACCCCTTTTCGCCGAGATTGACGCTCTGGAGCGACTTCCCGTGGATGAACGGCTGGAGAGCCTCGAAAAACTTCTGCGCGACGTGAAAGGCATCCTCTCAGCCCAAATGACATTCAAACATTAGCTTCTTCGATTGATATGAGATCGGACCCCCGCCCTTTTTCTCAATCTCAATACATGAGTTAGATAAATAAAACAACAGCAATAACTAATTTTCGATCATATGCTTTTCTCTTTCATTCCGCAGGTGAAATACTCTGCTCAGAAAATATCGAATCTATAATAGTTTATTTTTAAAAAATAGTTTGACTTAAAAAACAAAATATGATAATCTACTCAAGCTTTTACAGGAGAGAAACAAACTCATATTTTAAGCGGTGAAAAAGAATCGGCAGTGAAATATTCGACTTCTTTGCAGGTGTTTTATTGTTCAAAATAAGTAAGATTGAACAAACTTATAAAGGAGGGTTTTGACGTGTCTGATAAGGATAAGCGGAATCATGCTGAAGAGTTTCTGTTTTTTGCTCTGACGAAAAAATTGTGTTCTCTGGTGACGATGGTGTCCGTGTTATGCTTTCTGCTGCCGGTCGCTCCGGCCGGGGCCCATTCTTTCACGGCCTTCCCCGATTACAGCACTGTCCAGGCGGGGGAGCAGGCGTTTATCAATTTTACGCTCAGTGAACCTTTTCCGACGCCGGACCTTTCACTTTACGGGATGGACCACAGTCTGAACGCCAATTTGGTGTACGAAAGCGGCAGGAAAGTCAGTATATCCGGTTTCTCGTTTTACAACACGGAAAACCCGTCGGACACCAACGGCGAAAATTCCGATGTTCAGAGGGCAAGCGTTGCCGTGGCCGAAGGAGGGGCCGCGTATATTGCCGCGACGCTGAGGATGAACGTGCCCCATGACCCTCCGCTTCCTTTTGTGGGATTCGCGAAAAGCGCCCTCAATATCGCGCCGGGAGCGGGCAAAAACGCCGTGGGAGACGATGACGTTCTTGAATTGGTTCCAGTGAGCGACCTCTTTTCCATCTCCAAAGATCAGCCGTTTGAAGTTAAGGTTCTTTTCAAAGGACAGCCACTGCCGGGCGCGACAGTCAGCGCCGCCTGGGCGGGGATGCCGCTGGCCGCGGACGGAGAACAGGCGTGGGCTGTTTCGGCTGTGGCAGACGGTCAGGGCATCGCCTCCGTGACCCCTGACCGTGCTTCTCTCTGGCTTCTCTCGGCCGGACATTACGACACAGATGGCGTCGCTTATGGCGGGACTTTGCTCCTTTATGTCAATGCTCCGGCGGAAGAACGGGAACGGGTGACCACAGATTTGTTCATGCCGCAGTCCAACAACGAGGCCGGATTGTTTTTCGCGGATTTCATCGAGGGCGCGATTCCCGAAGCCGATGCGTTCCTCTCAAAAAATAATCTGAGATGGGCCGGTTATGTCGCTGTTGGCAATGGCAGCAGTCAGATTTACAGAGAGGGAAAGAATCAGCTCGAAGGCAACAGTGGAGCTGATTTTACCATTCCCACGACAGCGGCGGCCGGCGTCAGCGCCATGACCGGTTTCGGCGGCGTGTACACGTTTGCGCCCGACAACCTTGGAGAATCTCTGTACAAAGATATGGAGGAAAAATTGAACGCCTCCGGAGTCACCCCGACTGGCGGCATGATTGTCCTTCATCCCCGCGAGATATTCCCGAATCTCGGGCTGCGCATCCTGCAGGTTTACGACGACGGAACGGAGCGCGACGTAACGGAAGACGTAGTGGAAGCCGGGTTCGATGTCTCCAGGATGAGCGAAGGCGAAATCACGGCATGGTGGGGAGCGCTCGTCGCAGATCGAGACGTTTCCGGTTCTCATTTCATTCCGATCACGCTTTCTTCCGTGGGCGAAGATGGAAAAATCCTCTTTGACGGCAAAGCCGACGGCAAAATCGAGAGCATTTTCTATATCGCCGGAAGCGCAAACGACGACAAAAGCAGCGACGGCAGCGGTTGTTCCGCTGGTATGGCCGGTGCGGGCAGTTTCGGTTTCCTCCTGTTGGGCTTGATTTTAACCCGCCGCAACCCATGCCGCCAGGCAGGTAAATAAATCTCACGAAACAGGCTTATGCTCTGTACTCCAGCGCAGGGATTGTCTATGCGCGTTCTGCCTGATAACTGTCTGTAAATTAGTCTGATAAAACTTATATTATCTTCGCGCTGCGACATCATGACGATAAGATCAAGTCTATAATTCGTGATTTATTGATCATTAAAACGTCTTGACAGGAAAAATTCTGGTACTAAAATGTTTTATTAATCAAATATATTTCGGAGGTGATTCAGATGTTCTCAAATTTCGTAACGAAGTTTTTTTCTATCGCAGTGCTGTTTTCAGTTTTTTCAGTTACTGCGGCGCGCCCGGCGGCGGCTCATCTTCCCGTGGCGGCTCCGGATAAGTTCGCCGCGTCAACTGGAGAAACGGTCAACATCAGGGCGGGCCTTGCCGAGCCACTCATCGAATATGCCTACTCCGTCGAGAATTTGCTTGACGCCGGCCATGCCGGCGGCCATGCGACGATGACGGGCAAGGTTCGGTTCGCCGACGGGAGTTCGACGCCCCTTTCTTTTTCTCCCGCCGACAGGAACGCCCCCGGCAAATCACTGTTCGATACGGCGAGTGTGAAAATCGAAAAGCCCGGAACGGCTGTAGTTGCGTTTCGGTTCGATTTCAACAGTGGAACCCGCCCGACAGTGGCGTTCGGTAAAACCCTGCTGAACTGGACCGCCGACATGTCGGCCACGGCCCGGATTGGAGACGAAAATGTTCTCGAAGTCGTACAGGACGCCGACACCGGTCCGGTCTCCTCGGGACAGGCCGTTACCTTCCAGTTTCTTTTGAGAGGCGCTCCCCTCGCCGGAGCCGTGGTATCCGCCACTTATGACGGAGCGCCGCTTCCCGAAAAGCCGGAAGAGGGAGAAGAAAGCAACAACGAATACATTCACGCCACTACCGACGCTTCGGGGCGGGTCACGTTCATACCCGACCGTCCCGGTACGTGGGTGATCGGGTGCGAATACCTGGACGGCTCCGCCCCGAAAAACAAACCGGAATACAACGACGCAGCTCGATATCCCGAATGGAAGGGCATTCGTTATCGCGGAACGCTGACTTTCATAATACCCATAAAATAACACCTTCCCCTTAATGGATTTTTAGACATAACTGTTTGCGAATACTGTTTTTACCCTTTAACTGTTATCTACCGTTGACTTTCAATTAACCACCATTTTATAATAAAAATTGACCAAGGAGAGACCAACGGAAAAAAGAGGAAGAACACCAGAAAAAGCAGCAGCAGACTTATAAAACTCGAAAACGATGACCAACAGGGGGAACAAAAAACAGGGGAAGGACTGAATAACGATGTCAATCAAGCTGACGCAGGGGAATTTTCAGACTGTAGCGCCAGAGGGTAAATCCCGATGGATAAACGACACCGGCCTGAGAGGGCTGTGTCTCTACGTTGCCATGGACAACAGGCGTACCTGGTACATCTCTTATACTGCCGACGGCAGGAAAAGCCATCACAAGCTGGGAAGCGCCGATGTCCTGACCGTGGCGGAAGCTCGCGACCTTGCCAGAGACTTCCTCTCGAAGATCGCCAGGGGTGAAAAGCCTCATGAGAAAAAAGCTGCTGTCCCGACATTGGGGGAATATCTGACGGATGTCTATATCCCCTGGTATTCTTCCACCCATAGAGACACAAAAATGACACTTGGCAGAATATCCTTCGAATTTAAATCCCTCATGAACACACCTCTGGATCGTATCCGCTTGACTGATATTATGACGTGGCAGACGAAACGACATGAGGAAGTGAAGGCAAAAACGCTGAACGTCAGGCTGGCGCTGCTCAGAGCTGCACTCAATCACGCGGTAGAAATCGGGCTCATCGGACAGAACCCCATCGAACGAGTGAAGCGCCTTAAAGAGAACGACTCGGAAGCCGTGACCCGCTTCCTCTCCCCCGATGAAAAGGATCGCCTGTTAAAAGCCCTCGATGATCCTGCTACACCTGCCTGCCTGAAACCGCTTGTTACACTCGGACTCAACAGCGGACTCAGAAAAGGCAGTATGCTCTCTCTGCACTGGAAGGACATCAACTTTGACAGTAAGACCGTCACAGTCCTTCCCGAACATGCCAAGGGGGGAAAACTGATTGACCTTCCGTTAAACTCCACAGCAATACAGGCCCTCGCAACGTGGCGGCTTGCCTGTGGCAATCCTCCAGATAATTCCCCCGTGTTCACAGTAAAAAATATTCAGTACATGTGGGGGAATCTTCGGAAAAGAGCCGATATAAAGGACTTCCGTTTTCATGACCTCCGGCACAGCTTCGCCAGTTCACTTGTCCAGAGCGGGATCGACCTTCTGACAGTCAGCAAACTCTGCGGCCACAGCAATACAGCAATGACACTGAGATATTCCCACCTTGCCCCCGATGGCCTGCGTAAGGCTGTAGCTGTCCTTGATGATGAAAAGGCACTCCGACACGGTTAAAGACATCGCCAGTCAGAGAATCCCAGGGGAGGCCCAGAGGCCTCCCTTCTGTTATCTTCCTGCGAGTTCCGGCGCTTTGCGCTAGATTGCATCGGCGCGTTTAACCGCGGATGGATTGACACCTATCGCCGCCGCCCTCGCCGCGTTCGCTTCGGCCTTTATCCGTTTCAACTCCGCGGACGCACGGTGGTGAGAGGGGAAACCCTAATCGGCACCATCGGCTCCGGGCCCCTCACGGTTTCCGGCGGCGCGACCTACGACGCTGGCCTTGGCTTCGTCGGCTCCGCTTCGGTGGAGTCCCTCAGCGGCGGCGGGACGGTGATCGCCGATCCTCTCACGGTTTCCAGCGGCGGCGACTTTTCCGGGACCGTGAGCGGCCAGCTGGTCGCGTCCGGAGGCGTGTGGGACGTGGCCGGGTCCGGGTCGGGGACGCTGACGGTGAGCGGCGGGAACTTGAGCT
>JAISUO010000098.1 GCA_031272035.1 Synergistaceae bacterium | reverse complement strand
TCGACATTGCGGGCGTCGATTTCTACAAGGAAGAATGGGGCGTCTGGGCCGCGGGAGCGTCCGCCTGGGGCGTGCGCACCTGCCTCGACTACGTAATGAACCTGAAGTGACACCGAATTTTCATAAATGTTCAAGGGGCTTAAGCGGAAAGGAAAATCGGTGGTGTTTTAGTTTTCTCAAACTGCGCACATGCAGCAGGTGTGACAGAGCCTTGACAATACAATAAAGGGGACGTCCAGTTCACCGGACAACGTCTCCGCCGAGCCAGGTTATTTTCCCTGTTCGTCCTTTCCCCGCCAGAAGGTTCGTATCGGACTGCCGCTAAAATTGCCGAGAGAGCGCAGTTCCTTGTGGATGTGGTTTTCGAAGGAGCTGTCTACGATGTTGGGATCGTTGACGAAAAAAACGAAGGTCGGCGGTTCCACATCGGACTGAAGACAGTAGTAAATCCGCAGCGATTTTCCCCGTTTGTTGGAGGGCAGACGGTCAAAGGCCAGAACGTCGCGCATCAGTCGATTCAGGAGGTTGGTCGGTATCCTGTGACGCCGGTTTTCGAAAACTTCGATTGCCGCCGGGGCGATTTTCCGGACCCCTCGGCCGTTCAGGGCGGAGGCGAAAAGAATGGGGGCCCAAGACAAAAAGGGCATGTCATCGCGGATTTTCTGGATCATCTTATCTCCGGCTCTGTCCTTCTGAGACAGGAGATCCCACTTATTCACCAGAAGAACAAGCCCGCGTCCCTTCTCCAGGACGTGGGTGGCGAGCTTCTTGTCAACGTCCGTGCAGGGCTCTTCAGCCTCCATGAGCAGCAGGGCCACGTCCGAGCGGTCGATGGCCGAAAGCGTCCGCACGAAAGAATAGTATTCGAGGTCCGAGTCCATGCGGCTCTTTTTGCGCAGTCCCGCCGTGTCGATCAGTCGGAAACGGCGTCCTTCCATAACAACGGAGGTATCCACCGGATCCCGGGTGGTTCCGGCGATGGGGCTGACCAGTGCGCGTTCTTCCTTCGCCAGTTTGTTCAGCAGGCTGGATTTGCCCACGTTGGGGCGTCCGACGATGGAGATGCGGATTTCGTCCTCGTCCCGGGTTTCCTCAACCTCGGGAAGTTTTTCCAGAATCAGGTCCAGAAGTTCGTCCAGGCTGCGCATGTGCAGGGCGCTGATCCCCAGCACGTCCTCGAAACCCAGCGCGTAGGCGTCGGCGATGCGAGGCTCGTGCTTCAGGTCGTCGATCTTGTTGACGGCGACGATCACGCTTTTTTTACTTCGTCTGAGAAGATGCGCCACCGCCTCGTCCGCCGGAGTGATCCCCACCGTCCCGTCCACGAGCATGACGGCCAGGTCGCACTCCGCGAGGGCCTGTTTCACATGGGACTCTATTCCCGCACTGAAGGAACTCTCCTCGCCTAAAATGCCTCCGGTGTCGATGGCGTAGAAGGAACGCCCCTTCCACTCGACCTCGCCGTAAAGGCGGTCGCGGGTCACGCCGGGCATGTCGTCGACGATGGCCTCCCGCCGTCCGATCAGCCGGTTGAAAAGAGAAGATTTCCCCGTATTGGGTCTGCCGATAATCGCTGCAACAGGCATTGATTTACTCGTCCAGCATCCAGGCGCGCAAATCCTGATCCGACAGCTCGGCGCCCAGCCCGAGAGCCAGACGAATACGCGCCTGCAGAGGCGTAAGGGTTCCCGCGCTGATGAGCTCCATCTCCAGAAGCCGTGAGGAAGAGCCCTCGAAATCCTGCCCCGCCTGAATGCGTCCGATGGGGCAGCGGGAGACCAGAACGACGGGCACTCCGGCGCGAATGACCTTCCGAAGCAGGGGAACCCAGGAGGGCGGAACGTCGCCGCCTCCGAAGGTGGAGAGCACCAGCCCGTCCAGTTCGGAGATGCGGCCCTCCAGAAGGGCGTTCAGGAGAAGATCGCCTCCGCCCAGGGAGGCCTCCAGAATTTCCACGTGACGGGCGGGGAGGGTGTCGATGTTCATGACTCTGCCGCTTCGGCGGGCGGAGCGAAGAATTTTCAGGTCTCCGCGTGGCTCGCAGAAACAGGCCAGAGGTCCGCAGGGGGGAGAAACGAAACTCGTATGGGTGTAGTTGGAGGTTTGCAGAAGGTCCACCGCGGCGTAAAGGCTGCTCTGAAGGCAGATCAGAGGCCCCTGACCCCAGCAGGACTGAGACGCCGCCGCCTGAACGGCCTGCTGCATGTACAGCTCCGTCTCGGCGCCCGGCATTCCCGCGTATCCGATGGAGGCCGTAAAAACGAGGGGCTGGGGGTAATTCCACACCAGGTCGGCAAAGTAGGCGACCTCCGTCAGAGCCTGAGTCCCCGCCGAAACGACGACGCCCTTCGAGCCCTCTTCAATCTGCTTTCCCGCCAGCTGAACCAGGTCGCTGCACATTCGCAGGGTGTAATGACTGATGGGCTGGCGGCTCCAGTCCACGATGAATACCTCTTCTCTCGTTTCCGGCGGGAACCAGGTCCGCAGTTCTTCCGCATCGACGGGAACCACTTCCGTCTCGGACGAGACGTGCTTGTAAATGATTTCGCCTCCCGCGAGGATCAGTGCGATTTTATCTCTGTTAGGCACATTGAACTCCTTCTCAGTGCCGGGTGGAGACCCTTCGGCCCACCCGGCGTTCTTTTTTGAAAATTGCTCAGTAACCCAGATTCTCCCCAACCATGATGACGTGGGTTTTACGCCCGTTGACGGGTCTTTCCAGTATCAGAAGCGCCCTGCAGACCCGTGACGGGGAATCGCAGTCCAGGCAGTATCCCGTTTGCAGACAGGGCGGGTTTTCGTTGAGCCGCAGGCTGTTGGGAATGCTGGCCGCGTGCACGCGGTCCAGAGCGGCCTCCAGACTGGGAACGACCTTGTTGACGCCGATGACGAAGATCAGGACGCCCCGCCCCCAGGCCATGCCGCTGACTCGATTTCCGTTGCCGTCGACGCTGACAATTTTCCCGTCACGGGTGATGGCGTTGGCGCTGGTCAGGAAGTAATCCGCGTGGTTTTCGTTGTCGAGAACCTGCATACGGGCCTCCGGCGTAAGCCCCGGCTGCCAGTGGTGGTAAATCGTGCAGCCCTGTTCCGCCAGCTTCTCCATCGCTCCGATTTCCCGAATCGTCACCGTCCCCGGCACTCCCACCGACGCTCCCGATGGAATCAGTTTCAGCACCTCCGCCAGAGCCGCCTCCTTCGTGGCGACGCTGACGGCTTCGTACCCCTTCTTCTGCAAAGCCTTCACCACGGCATTCGCCACAAGCTCCTGCCCCTTCAGCCGCGCGTTGCTCAATACATCCCCCATTTTCAGCCCCCCCTGTCAAAGTGAGTCAAAGTGAATGGAAGTAATTATAACGTATTCCCCGACGATGGTATTTTCCGATGGCGGAAGAAGGCGAACCAGAGCCTCCGGTCCCCGGAAGGCCGTTTCGGATGCTATTGGTCCGAAGCGGGCTTTTTGGTTTTGGAGGAACTGGTTTTGGAGGAGGGCTGGGGTTTCTTCCTCTGGGGCGATTTTTCCCTGAGAAGGGCCTCCAGACGGCTTTGCGCGTCGGCGTTGCCGGGGTCTTTTTCCAGGGCCCGTTCACAGGATTTGATCGCGCCGGCCAGATCTCCCAGTCCCTGACGGGCCTCCGCGAACCCCAGCCACGCCACGGCGTCGTCGCTGCGTATGGCGAGAGCCTCGGCAAACTTCTGGGAGGCCTCCGGGTAACGTCGCAGCTTCAGCGCTACGGTCCCCACCTGCAGGGCTTCCGTGTATTTTTGTTTCTTCGCGGCGGCGGCGGAGCTCTCTTCGGAAAGAGCCAGCAGCGCCGTCATCCGCGCTACGGATTCTCTGGCCTGATCGGAGGAAGGGCTGAGATCCAGAGCGTGACGATAGGCCTTCAGGGCGTCCTGAGACCTTCCCCGTTCCTCCAGCACGGCCCCCAGGGAGAACCAGGCGGTGAAGTTCGTGGTGTCCAGGAAGGTCGCCGATTCGAAATTTTGCTGGGCGCTTTCCCAGTCCTTCAGAAAAACGTAAAGCCTCCCTCTCTCGCAGAGCAGCCTGGCCCGGAAGGAGGAGGCGTCGAAGGGCAGAATCTCCAGTCCGGCGTGATAAAGATCGATGGCGAGCTCCGTCTGTCCCATTTTTTCGGCGGCCTGAGCCATGCCCACGACGGGTTCAACGCGGTTGGGATATTTTTCGGCCGTCTGCTTCCACGTGTCGAAGGCGGAGGAATAGTCCTCCGCGTCGTACAGGGTTTTTCCCTGCTCCATCAGAGTTTCCCAGGAGCTGCTCTGCAGATGCCGGACCAGGGCGAAAATCGTTCCTCCCAGAAGGACGACCACAACGCAGGCCGTCAGAAGAAACCAGAGAACGCCGTGAGACCGGCCGCGTTCGTTCTCCGGAAAAGAAGACGCTCCCCGTCTCATTGGCGGAAACCCCATCGCCCGGACGGCGGAACGCAGCGAACTCTCCCACCGGGACAGGGTTCTGCCCACAAAAACCGAAATTCCCGCCGCCCCGCTTCTCTCGGTGGTGTCATGGGTACGAATTTCATCATCATTTTGGTCATTCTTTCTGTCATATTCGTTTTCTTCTTTTTCGGAAGGGTTTTCTCCGGTCTCAGAGGGCTCGGAGGGAGACGGGAGCACCTCCTCTTCAGCGTCTTCCGGATTCGAGGAAACCCCGACGCCGTCAGTGCCGGAAGCGGGTTCTTCCTCCGGTTCCTTTTTTTCCGGCGCCGTTTCTTCCGCCGTGTTTTCCGTGTTTTCTTCCGGTTTCTCTTCCTTTGTTTCTTCTGTTTCTTCTGATATTGCCTCTGTTGTTTCTTCCGTTTCGGGCGCGCTCTCTTTTTCCGCTGTGATTTTCGCTTCGGCTTCGTTTCCGTTCTCCTCCGGAGTCGCCGGCTCCTCTTCGCGGGGTTCTTCTCCGTCCGGAAGGACCACCGGCAGGCTTTCGGGGGCCGGCGGGAAGGACGGCGCGGAGGGCAGAATGGAAGACGAACCGGAAGACGGAGTTTTTCCGGGGGATGATTCCTCGACTTCTTCGGAAGGCGTTTTTATAAAGGACAGCAAAGACGGCGCGGAAGCGAGAGGAGCTGCCGTCGGGGGCCGGTTCCCAGGCGGGGGCGATGGAAGGAGCGAAATAACGGGAAAATCCGGCCTCTCCGCAGCCGGCGGCAAAGGCCCTTTTTCTCCTTTCAGCCAACCCTCCAGATCTTTTCTCACACACAATCACCTCTAAAGAATGTCGTCCGTCTTTTGCGGAGATGTCATTTGCTGTCGGATTGTTCCCCTGCGCATCCTCTCCGGTTCGCAAAGAGTTTATCAAATTCGCAAAGAGTTTACCAAAGATGCGCCTTCGACTGCAACTTTTTCCTGACGGAAGGAATTTTGCTTCATGTTATAATTTCAAAATCTTAAAGGTTTGTTCTTTCCGTTTGTTCTTTTCCGGGGAGATTTCTTAACGAAAATTTCCTGACGAAAACGCAGGGCTGGAAAGCGCGAGACCGAAAAGTGTAAAAGGTGTAAGGGTGTAAAACTGAAGGGTGTGTTTGTCGTTTTGGCTTCGAACAGTTTTCGGAAACGTAAAATCCTGCTGGCCCGTCACGGGCAGACAGAGTGGAATGAGATCCGTCGTTTTCAGGGACGGACGGATATCCCCCTCAACGAGGAGGGACGGATTCAGGCTCGAAAGCTGGCGGAGCGCCTCGCGTCCTGGCCCGTGGACGTGGTGTATACGAGTCCTCTGGAGCGGGCTCTGCGCACGGCGGAAGCGGTGGCTGCCCGACATGGAAAGACCCCCGTCGTTCTGGACGGTTTTACCGAGATGAACTTCGGCTCCTGGGAGGGAGAAAGCATTCTGACCCTGAAGCGTCAGAATCCCCAGCCCCTGAAGGAGTGGTTTGCAGATCCCTTTTTCCGTCTTCCGGAAGGGGCGGAAACCTGGGAAGAGCTTCGCCTTCGCGTCGAGGGCGCGCTGCAGACCATCCTCAGCTCTCCCGAAGAGCACGCGGTCATCGTCTCTCACGGCGGAATCATACGGGCGCTGTTTGTCGTGCTCCTGAAGATGGACCCTCACAGCGTGTGGAATATCTCCGCCTCCAATTGCGCCATCAGCGGCATAGAAATTCGCGAATTTCAGAATCAGCTCATCTTTTCCAACGATGATCTTCATCTGCGGGATGTCCCCGAGGGCGTCGCGCTGCCCGTATGGTAAAATTAATCGATTAAGAACTTTAAAAATGAGTGTCGACCGGAGAGTGGGGGACGGGAATGGGCGATGATGGGATGCGAACGGAGGACGACCGGGGGATGACCCGCGAAGCGGAGCGGGCTCTGTGGGCGAGATGCCGCGAGGGCGACCCGGAGGCCCGGGAAGAGCTGATTGTCGCCTATCGTCCTCTGGTTTTCTGGCTGGCCCGGAAGCTGAAAATTTATCCCTCCCTTCGTCAGGACATCGTTCAGGAGGGGATGTTGGCGCTTATCGGCGCGGTGGACCGTTTCGACCCGGGTCGCGACATTCGTTTTTCCACCTACGCCTATTACCGGGTTCGGGGGCAGATGATCAACCTGCTGGAGCGATCTGAGCGCAGGACGCCCATTCCCATGGAAGACGAGTGGCTTTTTGCGGAAAAGGGCCTGTTGGTGGAGACTTCCGGCTCTTCCGACGACGAGTGGCTGGACGTCGCCGAGAGCATCGAGCGTCTTCAGGGGCGGGAGGCGGCTGTGGTTTCCGCGCTTTTTTTCGAGGGCAAGCATCCTCTGGAGGTCGCGGACGAACAAAAAATGGACGTTTCTCACGTCTACCGTCTGAGGCGCAGCGCGGTGTCCAAAATCCGGCGCTGGCTGGGGCTCGACGGCCCCTCGTCCGTTCCTGAGTGACGGTCGGGAACCGGAACGGAGTCTGAGGGTGGAAGTGAGGGCGGAAGGTTCATATCGTCGAAAATACCATAATACGTTCTTCTTCGGGGATAAAACTGACAGAGAACTGTGAAGGGAAAGTTTCTGTAAGTTTCTGTTGAGTTGGGGAGAAGATTGATGATGGAACGGCGTATCGTCGGAGTCATGCGGTGGTTGGAGCGTTGCCTGAAGGCCTGCCGGGCCGGGTCGCTGGAGAATGCGCTGATGGATATGGAGTGCGCCAGGGCCGATCTGGAGCACCTGCGGGACGAGGTATGGACGGCTCTTGAAGGGAAAAACCGCGGGAAAGGCTGCGGGGAGTTTTTTGCGCGGTTCGGGCGGGTGACGCTGGCGGCGCTGGCGATCGTCCTGCTGACCGGAACCCCCTTGGCGCAGCTTCAGGAAAATTCCGCGTCCCAGTCCCTGCCGAGCCTGCCGCCCCTGCCGATGGAGGGGTCTTTGCTGTCGACCCTGTCCGCGGGAACGGCGCCGGCCTTTTCCATTGAAAAGGCTTCCATCGAAAAAGCTGAAGAAAAAGCTGAAAAGGCTGAAAAAACGGAGGAGCAGGCCCGGAAAAAAACGCCGGAAACGACGTCTGAGGCCGTGAGCGCCATAACTGAAAAGCGGGGGACCACCCCGCGAAAAACGGGGACGGAAAGAAACGGGCCGGACAAAAACAGGACGAAAGAGGAAGTTTTTGTTTCTTACGAACGAATCCTCTCGCTGGTCCAGACCGGTGAAAGAGCTCTGAAAAACGAGCGGCCGGTCATCCCGATTGAGCGTTGAGCTTCATCACCGCGGATTTTGTGAAGGGAGAGATGGTTTACGTGAGGAGACGCTGTATTCGTAAGGCGATACCGCTCCTGTTTATATCGTGCGTCATGCTGTTTCTGACAGCGGGATCCTCCGCGGCGGAACCTCGGGTTGTTCGCGTGGGGGTTCGGGGAAACGAGCAGATCACGTCGAGCTACATTCTGGGGGTCGTGGAGACAAAACCCGGAGAGGAACTGAACAGGGATAAACTTCAGAAGGACATCGAATCGATTTACAACCAGGGTTTCTTTTCCTTTGTGGATGTGGATTTGAGCGCGGCGGAGGATGGGGTGGAGGTGCTCTACTCCGTCCGGGAGAATCCCATCGTCGAGGAAATCTTTTTTACGGGCAACACCGTGTACAGCGATGAAACTCTGATGAAAGAGGTTTTTACCCAGACGGGAAGCGTTTTCAACCGGGTGTTCTTCCGGAACGACCTGGATCGCATCCAGGATAAATATCACAAAGACGGATATGTCATGGTGCGCGTGGCGGACGTGAACATCCAGAACGGGCGCATCAACGTCCAGATTCTGGAGCCCCGCGTGGGACAGGTCATTATCCAGGGCAACAAAAAAACGAAGACGCACGTCATCCGGCGGGAGATCAAACTGCAGCCGGGAGACCTCTTCAACATCATCAAATTCCGGCATCAGCTGGGAAAACTCCAGTCCCTGGGTTACTTCGAGGACGTCAACGTGGGTTTCGACAACCCGGAGGGCCGAAACGACATGCTGGACGTCATCCTCACCGTCAAGGAAAAGAAAACCATCACCGTGGGGCTCAACGTGGGATATGGAACGGAAACGGGCATCAGCGGCGGAGTGAACGTCGCGGAAAGCAACTTCAACGGGCAGGGCTACATTCTGGACCTGGGCTTTGACGAAGGCGACGAAGCGCGTTACTGGGCCTCCTTCTCCAGCCCCTACATGGACCGCCGTACTTATGGCTGGCGCGTGGGGGTCACCTATTACGACTATATCGACCAGTTTTATTATCGCCGCAGTAAAAAACAGTTTGAATACGATGAAAAGAGTCTTTCCCTGTACGCCGGTTTAGGGAAAAAATTCGGACGCAGGGAGGAATGGAGCTGGTTTTTCACCCTGAACCGCCGGGATGTGGAATACAGCAACGTCCATGACGCCAAAGAGGATTATTACGACGACCTGACGATGTGGGGCGGCGTCAACCTGTCGGGAGAGCTGCAGTTCACCCTGGACAAACGGGATCCCTACCTTTCCTATTCGAAGGGCTGGGTGTGGGATCTGGCCCTTGAGCAGGCCGTTCGGGCCCTGGGAGGCGACTATGAGTATCTGAAGTACTGGGCGCAGCTGCGTTTTTATATGCCCCTCAACAGCATCCTGGACGGAGTCATCGACACGGACAGCATGTGGACGGAGGACAATCCCCTCATTTTCGCGGCTCGGGTTCGGGTGGGATCTTCCACCGCGGGAAATCTTCCGGCCTTCGCCCGTTACTCTCTGGGCGGCATGAACTCTCTGCGGGGTTATCACAGCCGAACCTTCGAGGGAAGGGATATTCTGCTGGGTAATTTCGAGCTGCGCGTTCCCGTGCAGAAGAATTTTTCGCTGGTGGCCTTTTATGACGTGGGCAACGCCGGGGACAATATGGACTGGGGCGAAACTTACGACAACTACGGTATCGGCCTGAGAGTCAAAACCCCGTTCGGCCAGATTCGTCTGGATTTTGCCACGGGCGGAGACGAGGACAGGACGTACTTTGGCTTCGGAGAGCTGTTTTAGGGACAGTTTGAAAGATCCGGCCCGCCCCGGAGCGAGACGATTTCACAGGGTTGCGGCGACGTTTTGTCTGACCGCAGCCCTCTTTTTTGCCGCGTTTCCCTGCGAGGCCCTGACGGTGGAGGGACTGCCGGACTGGCTGACGTCCCACGCCCTTCGGGGGCTGACCGCCGTCTGGGAGGAAATTCCCCCAATGGGGGGAGAGGCCCGTTTCGATACCCTGACGCTGGTGGCCCGACGACTGTTTATGGGGTACCGGGTGACGATTGGCCGGCCGGACGCGAAGGGCGAGCCCCGGGTTTTTTTCGAGGCTCAGGACGCCGTCGCCTGGGAGGTGCAGCTGGTTTCTCCGGATTTGAGGCCGCCGGCGTCCTCCTGGTTTGCCGACGACGAGGCGGGACTGAAAGAGGGCGTCGGGAAGCTCCTGGAGGGGTTGCCCGTGGACGCCCTGTCCTGGGCGGGGGAGGCTCTGCATGGGCGGATTGCCGCGCTGGTGGAGGCCCGTTTTCCGGGCTGGACTTTTTCGCTTCTCGTGCGCCTGGAGGACGGAAGAAGTGAAAATAAAAGCAGCGGTGAAAATAAAGGCAGGGGGATTCTGCAGCTTGCGCTTCGCCCCGATCAGCCGCTCGTTCTGGCGGTTATGCCTTCCATATATTCCTCGACGCTGCCCCTGATGTTCCAGTCGGATTTGTCGGCGCGGCTTCTGTCCGGGCTGTCGCCGATCATCGGTCTGCCCGTGCGGTGGATCGACCGGCACCGTGGCGAGGTGGAACTGCTGGTTCGGGATTTTCTGGAGGATCGCAACGCGGTTTCCAACACCCGATCTCAGGTGGAGGTCACCTTCGTGCCGGACCAGATTTCCCGTCTGGAGGCCGACGTCGAAAGCGAACGCTTCATCTTCCGGCTGTGGATGGCGGGCTACGCGGGTATGAAGGAGCGCTATCCCGAAGCGGGGGTGCTGCTGGGCTGGAACGCGAAACGGGATTTGGGAATCGATGTGGAATTTTACGGAGAACTGATTCTCGATGTGGGGGAACTGGAGCTCACCGGACGGCTGGGCGGCAGTATTCCCCTCTGGAAAAATTTTCGGGTTGGCCTTGAGGTCGAGTGGCCGGACGAGAGGGCCTGGTACCGCGTCGCCTGGACCTCGGCGCGAATCCGGCGGCCCTACGCCTGGTGGCGCTGGAACCCCACCCGGGGGCATAACGCGGCGCTGGGCTATCGTCTCACCGAGTACATTTCGATCGAACTTCACTACGACGACCGCTGGAACGACAGATTGGGCCTGAAGGGGATCCTGCTGCTGTAATTGTAAATCGTAAATTGTAAGATGAGTGAAGTCCCTGAACAGGTAAATAAGAGAGTAAATTAAGAATGAGGAATGGGGAATTGGAAGAACGATGCGAACGCGTATTGAGCTGAAACTTTCGGATTTGGCTGAAAAACTGGGAGTCTCTCTCGTGGGAAGGGGAGATACCCTGATCCACGGCGTGGGCTCCCCCGAAATGGGGAAATCCGATGTTCTGTGCGTCATCTGGGACGCGAAAAATCTGCCTCATCTGGGCGAAGACGTGCCCATCCTGGGGCGTCCCGAGTTTTTCGGGGACGGGCGTTCGGGGCTGTCCTGCGAAGACCCCAGAGGAAAGCTCCCCGCTGTCCTGACGATTTTTGAACCCCGCCGCCCTCTTCGCAGGGGCGTTCATCCTTCCGCAGCCGTGGCGGAGGACGCGCAGGTGGCGGAGGACGCCTGGGTGGGGCCCTGCTGCGTCGTCGCGTCGGGGTCTCGGGTGGAGTCGGGGGCCTGCCTCGTCTCCGGGGTTTGCCTTGAAGAGGACGTTTTTGTGGGGGCCCATACCGTCGTCGAGCCCAACGTGACCCTGATGCGGGGGACCCGGGTGGGGGCGAACTGCATTCTGCACGCGGGCTGCGCGCTGGGCTGCGACGGATTCGGTTTCATCCGGACCGAGTCGGGGCTGGTGAAGATTCCTCAGATTGGCAACGTCGTCCTGGAGGACAACGTGGAAATCGGAGCCTGCACCGCCATAGACAGGGGTACTGTAGGGGATACTGTTATAGGGTGGGGGACGAAAATCGACAACCACGTCCAGATCGGACACAACGTGCAGATCGGCAGAAACTGCATTATCTGCTCCATGAGCGGCGTTGCGGGGAGTTCCGTGGTGGAGGACGACGTGACGATTTCCCCCCAGGTGGGCGTCACCGATCACGTGCGTATTGGGCGGGGCGCTCTTTTAGGCGGACGTACCGGAGTGACGAACGATATTCCTGAAGGAGCCGTCGTCTCCGGCTTCCCTGCCCGGCCTCACAGCGAGGCACGGCGGGCGCTGGTTCTTTCGGCTCATCTGCCCGATCTTTATGAGCGCGTTCGGAAACTGGAACGCCGTGAAGAAAAGAAAAAGTGAAGGAGTGAAAAAAGAACGTGAGAGCGGAGAGAAGCAGAAAAAGGGCGTACTGAAGCCGTCAAAAGAAAATTGAAGAAGTATAGTAAGTAAGCAAACAAGTCAGGTAAAGGAAGAAAAAATGAACTATCGAAAGCTGACCGGGTCTCTTTCCTTCGAGGGAAAGGGCCTTCATTCGGGTGTTTTTTGCCGTGTCGTCATCGAGCCCTCCGACGGGGGACTGACCCTGAGCGCCGGGGGCGGCCCCGCGCTGCCTCTGTCCGGCCTGGGGCTGGAGGGCGGCGGGCGCGGTTCCGACCTCATTTTTCCGGACGGAAAGCGGGTGCGCACCTGTGAACATCTTCTGTCCGCGCTGACCGGCGCTGGAGTGTGGAGCGCGCAAATTTCCGTGACGGGGCCGGAGATGCCCGCCTTCGACGGCTGCGCGCTGGCGGTGGGACAGCGGGTTATGGAGACCTCCGTCCCCTGTGACGAGGGGCCGGAACCCTTCCGCATTCAGTCTCCCGTCTGCGCCGGAGACCTCTCCCGGTTCGTCGTTGCGATGCCCTCGCCGTCGTTTCACGTCACCTGCGTGGTCGACTACGAGGCGAAGGCCATAGGAACACAAATTTTGGACTGGGAGGGAACGCCGGAGGACTATCTGAAAATGATTGCCCCGGCCAGAACCTTCGCGCTGGAAGAGGACCTCGATGCCCTGAGAAAGGCCGGAATGGCTCTGGGCGGTTCTCTGGACAACGCGATTCTCGTGAAAAAAACGGGAATAGAGGCCTCCGGGGGACTGCGGTTTTCCGACGAGTTCGTCCGGCACAAAACCCTCGACCTCATCGGAGACCTCGCCAGTCTGGGAAGGCCCGTCGCCGCGCACGTGGTTGCGGTACGAGCGGGACACGTTCTGCATCTGCAGCTGGCAGAAAGGCTTCGCGCGCTGTTCACGCGGGGCGGGGGTCATATAAGCGACTGATTTAATAAATATAATAAAGATAATCAAGAAAATTCTGTGGAGGTCCCTGGTATGGATATTACGGAAATCATGAAAATGCTGCGCCACCGCTACCCCTTCCTGATGGTGGACCGCATTGTGGAGTACAGCGAAAACCACGTCGTAGGCTACAAAAACGTGACGATCAATGAACCCTTCTTTCAGGGACACTTCCCGGATGAACCGGTGATGCCGGGGGTCCTGATTCTGGAATCCATGGGACAGGTAGCGTCGATTCTGGTGGCGGTGCGTCTGGGTGACGTGCAGACGGGGATGATTGCGTTTCTGACGGGGGTTGACAAGGCGCGGTTTCGCAAGCCCGTCCGGCCCGGGGATCGCCTTCTGACCCATGCCGAACTGACGAAAGTGCGGGGATTCGTGGGCAAAGCCAAAGTGACGGGATACGTGGACGACGAAGTGGTGGCCGAGGGAGAGTTCAGCTTCATGGTCGCCCCGACCCTCAAAAGGGAAATCGGAGAGGAGGAGACGTCCGAATGAGTACCGCCATTCACCCCTCCGCCGTTGTTTCCTCCGGGGCGGAACTGGCCGACGACGTTGTCGTCGGTCCCTTCTGTCTCGTGGAAACGGGGGCGTCCATCGGCAGGGGGACGGTTCTGAAGGCCTACGTCAGCGTCCACGGAGAGGTTTCGATCGGAGAGAACTGTCAAATTTACGAGTACACCTCCATCGGAGGGGAGCCTCAGGACCATGGTTACAGGGGAGAACGTTCCCGGGTCCGCATCGGGAAGGGCAACGTCATCCGCGAAAACGTGACCATCAACCGGGCCACGGGCGAGGGATGCGAAACGGTGGTGGGAGACGAGTGTTTCATCATGGACGGCGTTCACCTCGCCCACAACGTGCGGCTGGGCAACAACATCACCATCGCCAACAAGGTAGGACTTTCCGGGTTCGTCTCCGTCGACGACCACACGGTGTTCGGCGGCATGGCGGGGGTTCATCAGTTCGTCCGCATCGGCAGTTACTGCATGATTGGCGGAATGTACCGGGTTTCCAAGGACGTTCCCCATTACACGCTGGCATCGGGAGAGCCCCTGCGCCTGACGGGACTGAACGCCGTGGGGCTGAAGCGGGCGGGTTTTTCCTCGGAGACCCGACGTCGCATCCGGGAGTTTTATCGCGAACTTTACAGCAGAGACAAACTTTTTACTCATTCTCTGAAGGATGCCATGGAGAAAAAGGACTCCTGGATACCTGAAATTCAGCGTATTCTGGACTTTTACAGGGACACGAAACGGGGCGTCACCTTCTGGGGAAGGAGCGGCCGGGACGAAGATCACGATGGAGAATCCCTCTGAATGGAGAGTCCCTCTGACACCGGCGGGCTTTGAACGGAAGCGTCGGCGATGAAATCCCTGCCAGGTCTGCGCACGCTGGATCGCCTCGTTTTGGGTGAGATGGCGGGACCTTTTATATTTGGAATACTCATTTTTACGATGATCTTCGTGGCGGGCGATCTGCTTTTCCAGGCGGCGCGGCTGGTCATCGAAAAAGGCGTCTCCCTCGGCGTGGTCGTGAGGCTGTTTCTGTATCGACTGCCGGGAGTCGTGGCTCTGACGCTTCCCATGTCCTGCCTTTTGGCGACTCTCCTGGGCATGACGAGGCTTTCGGCCAACAGCGAACTGGTGGCTCTGAAGTCTCTGGGGATTTCCTTCTACAGGATTCTGCGGCCCGTCATGGGAGCTTCTTTGCTGGTTGCGGCAGGGGCGCTGCTTTTCAATGAAACGGTGGTTCCTTTCGCCTCGGAGGCCGCCGACCGGCTGATGCGCTATGAAATTTTGAAAAATCAGGCGTCTGCTTTGCAGGAAAAGGTCTTTCTGCGGGATGAAAGCGGCGGAGAGCTGAAGCGCGTCCTCTACATCGACCGGCTGGACCCCGATGCGGGGCAAATGACGGGAATCATCGTCCATGAATTTGAAAATGGACGTCTGGTTCGCATGTCCAGGGCGGAAAGCGGAGTCTGGAGGGGCGGTGAATGGTGGCTGGAGGACGGGCAGGTGTTCGAGGTCTCCCCAAAAGGAGAGCTGCGCCTGCTGATTCGTTTCGACCGTCAGAAGCTGATGATTCGCCTCTCTCCGGAGCAGCTGCGGCGCAATTCCCGGCGTCCCATGGACATGAGCGCGCGGGAGCTGTGGACCTACATCGCGAACTCCGACGGAACCGGCATCAATCCCGCCTCGCTGTGGGTGCTGTTTCACCTGAAGCTGGCCGTCCCCTGGGCGTGCATCGTCATGGCCGTCGTGGGGGCCGCGTTCGGAGCCTCCCGTCAGGGGCGTTCCGGGTCCGGAATGAGCTTTGGAATCAGCATCGTCATCGTGTTTGCCTATTACGTGGTCATGTCGCTCTGCCGCGCCCTGGGCGAATCCCGGTACATGCCGCCTCTGCCGGCTGCCTGGGTTCCCAACATCGTTTTTCTGACGGTGGGACTTTTTTTCGCGAGGCGAGTGGATTGATATCTGGATTGATACCTGGACTGACGCCTGATTGGGTTGGGGTTGGACATGAATGAAACGGTTATAAAAAGAACAAAGACGGGACTTATCGCGGGAGAGGGCGCTCTGCCCGTGGAGATCGCCAGGCGTCTGACGGAGCTGGGGGACGTTCCGGTGGTTTTTACGCTGCGGCAGGATCCGGACGCCTTTCGGGGCATTGCCGACCCTCTGGTGCGACTGCGCTATCCCAGTCTGAGCCGTCTGCTGAAGGAAATCCGGCGTCATGACGTGGGAAGCGTCGTGCTGGCCGGTCGGGTTTCCAAAAAACTGATCTACGCTCCGGCGCTCTTCGACCCGCTCTTTCTCAGGCTCATCGCGAAAAGCGCCAGGGACGACCATTCCCTTTTGGCGGCGGTGGTATCGACCTTCGAGGAAGCGGGGATTTCCGTGCTGCCCTATCGTGACATTCTTCCGGAGTTTCTGGCGCCGGAGGGGCAGCTGGGGCATCGTCCCCCTACGGAGGAGGAACGGCGGGATTTTGAGTACGGCGTTTCCATTCTGAAGGTCACTCTGCCCTGCTCGTTCGGACAGGCTCTGGTGGTGGCCGGTCAGGCCGTCGTGGCGCTGGAGGCGCTGGAGGGCACGGACGCCATGATCGAGAGGGCGGGAAACTTGGTTCGCAGGGGCGTCCTTGTCAAAATGATGCGGGTCGATCAGGATTTCCGGTACGACCTGCCCACGGTGGGGCCCCAAACGATAGAAAATATGGCCCGGGCGGGGCTGACCTGCCTTGCGGTGGAGGCCCGCCGGACTCTGATTATCGACGCCGAAGCCGTTTTTGCCGGAGCCCGTCGCCACAACATCGCTTTTTGGGGGCTGCCATGCCAGACGACCTGAGAGACCTGTCGGTATTCCTGAGCTGCGGGGAGGTCAGCGGGGACCTTTACGCGTCGGACCTGACCCGGGAGCTTCTGAAGCGTGTTCCGGCTCTGAAAAACCGCGTCTGGGGCATGATGGGGCCCCTCACCGTGGCGGCGGGCGGACTTGCCGTCTGGAGTTACGAGGAGCTGAAGCTCATGGGCTTCGCGGAGGTCATCCCCGCCGTTCCCCGTATTTTTGGGCTGCGTAACCGCATGGTTCGAGAGATTCTGTCCCGAAACCCCTCGGTGGTGGTGGTGGTGGACAGTCCCGATTTTCATTTCTTTCTCGTCAAAAAACTCAGAAAATCCGGCTACAAAGGGCTCGCGGTCTTTCTGGTCACTCCCACGGTATGGGCCTGGCGCAGCGGAAGAACGAAACTGCTGCGGGATTATTTCGATCTTTGTCTGCCGCTTTTTTCCTTTGAACAGGAATATCTGACCCAACGGGGGGTTCGTTCCATGTGGGCAGCTCATCCCCTGGCCGAAACTCTGGAGAATTTTCAGGCTCCGGAGGAACTGTCCGCCCGTTACCGTGGAGAGCGGGTCATCGCGCTGATGCCCGGAAGCCGGGGATATGACATTCGTTATCATCTGACTCAGCTCATTGGAACGGCGGAGCTTCTGAAGCGGGAGGGCTGGCTTCCCGTGTTCTCCGTTGCCCCGGGGCTTTCCGCGGCCCTGCAGAGGGAGCTGCGGGAGCGCACCGAGGGATATGAAAACTGGGACGGAGAGGGACGGGCCCTGATGAAAATCGCTCTCGCCGTGGCCGGAGTCAGCGGGACGGTGGCGGTGGAGGCCATGCTTCTGCGCCGCTTCATGGTGGTCATCTACAACGGAAGCGGCCTGTCCTGGCTCATCGCTCGGGCTCTCGTCCACATTCCCTGGATATCGATGCCCAACTATCTGACCGATGAACCCGTCTATCCCGAAATTCTGAAGGACGCGATCACGCCGGAACGGATCCTGAGCGAACTCCACAGGTACCTGGACGACCCGGTGCGCAGGGCGGCGGTGGATCGCTCTCTGGAGAAAGCCCGGGCCGCCATGGGAAACGTTCGCGCGGCCGTTTTCTGGGCGGATTCCATTTTAAGCGCCCTGAGCGGCGTCCGCGTTGGCCTTTGATTTCGATTTGGTATAAAATTATACGAATCAGGTTTGCAATGGGGGGAGGAACCCTTACCCAGGGGAGAAACGTTGAAAATTTCGATTTTGACGAACGGGCCCGGAGAGCTTTGGGACTGGGTTCGTCCCGTTTCCGTGGAGCTTCGCAAACGAGGACATTCCATTTCGCTGTGGCTGCTTTCCTGTCCCTACGCATCGGGCAGTGAGCGGCAGGTGGCCTCCGGCCTGGGGGTGGACAAACTGGAAGGGCCTCTGGACGGGATTCACATGTGGAACGCCCTCGGACAGGAAAAAACGGACTGCGTGCTGCAGCTCGGCGGAGACCTGATATTCGGCCGGCATTTGGCGAAACGGGCGGCCGCGCCGCTGTTTTGCTACGCCTACGCCCCCAAAAAAGGAATGGAACACGCCCGATGTTTCACGGCGTGGCCCAAAATGGCTCTGCAAATGCCGAAGGCCCGGGTCATTGGAGATCTGGTGCGGGACGCTCTGGCCCTGGACACGGGGACGTTGTCTTGGGGGCAAAGGGAGAGCCGGCGTCTTCTGCTGTTCCCCGGAAGCCGCCCCGCCATCCGCCAGATGGCCCTGCCCTGGATGGCCCTCCTGGCGGGACAGGTGAAACTCGCCCTGCCCGACGTGGAAATCGGAACGCTTTTTTCCCCCTTTGTCCATGACGAAGAACTTCCGCTCTGGCGGGAGGCCGGCCTCAACCCCATCCAGATCGGAGCGGGCGTGGCGATGCGGTCCGCGGACTACGCCCTGACCCAGCCGGGAACGAATACCCTGGAGATGATGCACTGCGGCCTTCCCGCGCTTATTGCCGCGCCGGACCAGTTTCTGGAGGCCGTTCCCCTGGGAGGACTTCGGGGTATGCTGGCATCTCTGCCCCTGATGGGGAGCGCGATTCGCCGGCGGGGACTGGAGCGACTGCTCGACCGCTACGAGGGATTCATGTCCTGGCCCAACCGCCTGGCGGGCCGGATGGTGATGGATGAGATGAAGGGGGACCTTTCCCCTCAGAAACTCGCCGACCGGGTCGTGTCCGCCCTGAAGGACGAGGGCAGACGAGCCCGGGCGCGGGAGGAACTTCTGGCTCTTTCCGGGCCGGCAGGGGCGGCTTTTCGCCTCGCGGAAGCGATGGAGGCCGCGGTGTGAGCGCTTCCGCTTTACACAAAGGCGTGGTTTTCCGCCTTTTGAGCTATGCTTTGCCTTATTTTCGGATTTTTCTGGCGGCTATATTTTTCATGGTTCTTGCCTCCTGTCTGAACGTCCTTCCTCCCTGGCTGTTCAAAAGCGTCGTGGACGACGTTCTGATTTCCAAAGACAGCACGGCGCTGAATTTACTCTGTGTGGGGGTCGTCGTGATTTTCGTCCTGAAGGGGGCGGCGCTCTACTGGCAGCAGTGTCTCATGAACCAGGTGGGGCAGCGGGTGGTGATGGACATGCGGGTGGCGCTTTACGACCACATGCAGCACATGTCTTTGCGCTACATTCACGCTTCCCGGGTGGGGGAGCTGATGAGCCGCATCACCGGCGACGTGGCCACCCTGCAGAGCCTGGTCACCAGCACCTTCGTCAATCTGGTGGTCAACGGCGTGACCTTTGTGGGGATGCTGGGGTTCATCTTTTTCATCAACTGGCGTCTGACCCTGATCACGATCACCGTTCTCCCCCTGGTGGCCTGGCTGCTGACCTTCGCTTCCCGGCGTCTGCGGGCCGCGGGGCATCGGGTGCAGGAGCGGCTGGCCAACCTGACGGCCATTGTGCAGGAGGCCTTTTCCGCCATCCGGATCGTCCGGTCTTTCGCCACGGAGGAGCTGGAGCTGGACCGTTTTCGCAAGGGCAACGTGGAGAACTTCGAGGCTCTGCTTCGGGCCGTTCGGATTCAGGCGATGTTCGCCGGAATTATAGAGGTTTTTCTGATCATGGCCCTGGCGGTGGTTTTCTGGTTTGGAGGCGGCGACGTCCTGCGGGGCGAGCTGACCCCCGGCGAACTGGTGGCCTTTATCGGATATATCGCCTTTATGGTGCAGCCGATTCGGGTTTTCATGAACAGCCTGAACTCCCTTCAGACGGGACTGGCGGCGGGGGAGCGCATTTTTGCCGTTCTGGACACGCCCACGGAGGTTACGGCGGGGGCCACTCGGGATCCCGGTCGTATCAGGGGTCGAGTCACCTTCGAAAACGTGTTTTTTTCCTACGTCGAAGGGCAGGAGGTTCTGCGGGGCATCAATCTTGAGGTCAAAGAGGGCGAAAAGATCGCCATTGTGGGGCCTACCGGCTCGGGAAAATCGACCCTCGTGGATCTTATCCCCCGTTTTTACGATCCCGTATCCGGACGGGTCCTGATCGACGGACAGGACGTGTCGGAGCTTCTGCTGCCCGCTCTGAGGCGGCAGATCGGAATCGTCCCCCAGGAGTCGATCCTGATGAAGGGGTCCATGGCCTTCAACATCGCCTACGGTCTGCCGGAGCTGGCGGACGGGTCCGCCGCCTCTATGGAGGTTGTTCGAAGCGCGGCGAGGGCGGCTGGCATCGATGATTTCATCATGAACCTCCCCGACGGATACGAAGCGGAGGTGGGAGAACGGGGAGTCACCCTGTCCGGAGGGCAGCGCCAGAGGATTGCCATTGCCCGGGCCGTGGTTCGGGACCCCCGAATCCTGATTCTGGACGAAGCCACCTCCTCTCTGGATC
This sequence comes from Synergistaceae bacterium, assembly GCA_031272035.1. Taxonomy (NCBI): domain Bacteria; kingdom Thermotogati; phylum Synergistota; class Synergistia; order Synergistales; family Synergistaceae; species Synergistaceae bacterium. The sequence continues at coordinate 5,226 of JAISUO010000098.1, read as the reverse complement.
TCGAAGTGGAACGTCAGGTGCAGGAGGCCATGAACCGCGCCATGGCCGGGCGAACCTCCTTTGTCATCGCCCATCGCCTCTCCACCGTTCGGGGGGCCGACCGCATTCTGGTGCTGGACAGGGGCCGCATCGCTCAGGAGGGCACTCACGACTCTCTGCTTTCCGCCGGGGGCCTTTACGCCCGCCTTTATCATCTGCAGTTCGAGCCCCGTTCCCGAATTTCCGATCCGGAAGAGTCGGAAATTTCCGCTTAACCGTTTCAGCTATAAAAAATTTTAACGATGAAAATTTTCTCTCTAAAATTCTCTCCGAAAATTGTCGCACTGAAAATTTTTACCCGTCTGACGTCGAGCTACATGAGTTTTGTTCGGGGGACGGGCAAGAGCGTCAGGGAGGGAAAACGTTTTTTTTCGCTCTGGCTGCCCATTGTTCCCGCGTCCTGGCTGGCGGCGGCGTGGATCGGTCTGGTGGATTTTCTGTTCCGGCACGGACTGGAGCGGATTCAGACCCCGTCCATACCCGTGATCAGCGTGGGGAACATCAGCTACGGCGGAACCAACAAAACCCCCTTCGTGGAGACCCTCTGCCGAAAGATGCGGGAAAAGGGCGTGGCGGTGGGGATCGTCAGCCGGGGTTACGGCGGCGCCAACGCCAGCGTCCTGGTGTTCGAGGAGGGGTTGTCGGACCGGCGGATCGTGGGGGATGAGCCGCTGCTCCTGTCCGCCCGCCTGCCCGACGTGCCTCTGGCGGTGTCCCGGGAGCGGCTGCAGGGCGTGAGGGAACTGGAACGGCGGGGCATCGAGCTGGTCATCGCGGACGATGCCTTCCAGCATCGGCGGATGGGACGGGATGTGGACATCGTGCTGGTGGACGCGGCCTGCCCCTTTGGAAACGGGCTTCTCATTCCCGCCGGTATTCTGCGGGAACGGCCCGAAAAACTGAGCCGCGCCCACATCGTCGTTCTCACCAAGGTCGAGGAGGTCAGCCCGGAGGCTCTGGCCGCCCTTCGCATGAAAATCTCCGAATACGTCCCCTCCGATCATATTTTTTCCGCGCGGCTGGTGGTTACCGAGTGGGTGACCTGGGACGGGCAGCGTTTTCTTCCCTGCGCCGCTCCGTCCGAGGGGCGTGGAGTCGCGGCTTTCTCCGCCATCGGCAGTCCGGACAGCTTCGTGTTCTCCCTGAAACAGGAGGGCGTGAAGGTCCGCGCCGAGCGTCATTTTCGGGACCACCATCGCTATACGGCCGCCGACATGGAGGAGCTTGTCCGCCTTGCCCGTCAGCGGGGCGCGGAGTTTCTCTCCTGCACCGAGAAGGACGTTTACAACCTTCCCTGCTCCTGGAAGCCGCCCATTCCTCTCGTGGTCCCACGGGTAGCGACGCTTCCGGAGGAGCCGGAGCGGTTTTATGACGCGTTGTTCGACTGCCTGCGCCCTCGGCTGGTGGTGGCCTCCAACGGATACGGAGAGGATGCCATCGGAGTGCTGGCGGCGAAAAAACTGAGGGACGCGTTTCCCGGCGCCGAGATTTTGGCCTTCCCGCTGGTGGGAACCGGAGAGCCCTACAAGGCCGCCGGTTTTGCCGTGGAATCCACGCCTTCCGTAACGCCGTCGGGGGGCGTCCTGAAATACCGTCTGAGGGACCTGTGGGGAGACATTCGCGCCGGACTGCCGGGGCACATCCGCAAACAGCAGAGGGACTGGAGCAAGATCTCCCGGGTGGTTCACACGCCTCTGTGCGTGGGGGACGTCTATTTGCTGCTGCACACCCTTTGGGGCCAGGGGCGGGCGCCGCTTTTCGTCGCGACGGCCAAAACGGTTCACCTCAGCGGTCACTGGCGGCTGGAGCGCCTGATCATCCGGCACTGTACCCTTCGGACCTGGACCCGGGACCGGGGAACCGCCGATCAGCTCGCCGCCTTTGGCGCGGACGCGGTTTATGCGGGAAACCCCATCATGGACCTTCTGGATCCCGTTCCCGACCTCTCTCCCGGGGCTTTCGGCCCTTCCCCCCGGGTCATGCTTCTGCCTGGAAGCCGCCCCCGAGCCTATGAGGACGTAAAACTGCTTCTGGACGCCGTGGAGGAACTTCAATCGCGTATTTCCTGTGAGTACGTCATGGTTCTGGCCCCCACTATCGATGTTTCCCGTCTGCTGCAGTCCTGCGAGGGATGGGAAACCGTCGAAGAGGCCGGAGAGCGGAGCCTCTCGAAAAACGGGACCCGCATTCGTCTCCATCAAGGCGGCGTTTCCACGGCGGCGTCGGGGGTTTCTCTGCTGATGGGGCTGGGGGGCACGGCCAATCAGCTCTGCGCCGGCATGGGCATTCCCGTGCTGTCCATCGACGAGAAGGGCAAACGCGTCCAGAAAAAACTTCTGGGGGACGCCGAAATTCTGGTGGAACCCCTGCCCGATGCGTTGGCCGCCCAGGCCTTCGCCATTCTGTCGGACCCGGCCCTTCACAAAAAAATGAGTGACGCCGGGCGTTCCCGCATGGGAGAGCCGGGGGCCCTGGACGACGTTGTCCGTTACGCCGCCGAAACCCTCGGGTGGAAAAAACGCTGCGCGCTGTACGATCGTCTCTCTTCAAATAATCGCATCCTAAGTTCTGAAAAATAGTGTATACTGCCCAAGGTATGTCCTCGTAAAAATTACAAATATTCTAATTCGTTAGAGAGGGCAGCATGCGGCGATACCTGGGCAACAGTGCCGGAGATTGTGTGGACGGTACTCAAATTACCAAAGAAATGCTCCAAAGACAGCTTGAAGAGCAAAAGCTCATGTCGGCGCTGTCGATGATTTTTATTTCCACTCGGAATATGGGAGAGCTCATTAAAAGCGCGCTGCGCATGGCAGGGGAGTACCTGGGCGTGACGCGGATCGTCATCGGCGTGCCGGATTTCAATAAGGGAGTCACGCGTCCCGGCTGGTCCTGGAGCGCTTCTCCGGATCTGCAGCCGGCCCCGGAAAATGACGACATTGGCACGATGATCCTCCGGAGTTTTCCGGAGTACGCCTCCGGGAGCGCGGCGCCCTGCGTATACTGCAGCGATGTGGAAAACGACGAACGATACTCCATCATGGCAAAGGTCAACGTCCACTCCTTCATTTGGTCGCCGCTGTACGTCTCGGGAAAAATATGGGGAATCCTCAGCATCGAGGACTGTACGACGCCCCGCGTCTGGAGCGAGGGGGAAATCCGGCTCGTCTCCCTTGTGGGGGAGGTCATCACGGGAGCTGTGGAGCGGAGCGTCATGGAGGAAAAACTCGTGCATCTGTCCTCCATCGTGGAAAACTCCCCTCAGTTCATCTGTTATCTCGCTCCGGACGGCAGGCTCGAATACGTCAACGAAGGGGCTGCGGCTCTTTCCGGCTACTCCAGCGAGGAAATTCTCGCCGCCGGACTCAGCCTCTGTTTCGACGCGGAAACTCTGGCGAACCTGACGGGTCTGCAGGCCGACTTCGAGGCCGCCGGGGATGAGAGCCGCAGAAAGGTCGTCGCCTCCCTGCGGGATCGAAACGGGGATATTCATACCCTCATCCTGTACGTCTTTTCCGTGGGGGGACGGAGTTTTGGCGTCATTGGGCTTGACGTCACCGAGCAGGCGCGGCTTCAGCGGCAGCTCGTGGAGGCCAGAAACCAGGCGGAGCAGTCGAGTTCCGCCAAAAGCGAGTTCCTCTCGCGCATGTCCCACGAGATGCGCACGCCGATGAACGCCATTATCGGAATGTCCCACATCGCCGCCACGTCGCCGGATTTGGAGCGCAAGAACTACTGCCTCACAAGGATCGACGAAGCGTCGAAGCACCTTTTGGGGATCATCAACGACGTTCTCGACATGTCCAAAATCGAGGCGGGCAAACTGGAAATGGCGCTGACCGAGTTCAGCCTTGAAAAGATGATCCAGCGGGTGACGGATGTCGTCATTTTCCGCATGGAAGAAAAGGAAATCGACTTCAATGTGAGCTTCGCGCCGAATCTGCCTCTCGTGATCATCTCCGACGATCAGCGCCTCGCTCAGGTCGTCACCAATCTGTTCTCCAACGCGATCAAGTTCACCCCGCAGAATGGAGCGATTTCCCTGTCCGTACGCCTCGTGGAGGAAAATTCCAGCGGGCTCTGCAAAGTGGAGTTCAAAGTGACCGACACCGGGATTGGAGTTTCTCCCGAAAACCAGAAAAAACTGTTTCAGTCCTTCGAGCAGGCCGACGGAGGCATTTCCCGCAAATACGGCGGGACGGGGCTGGGGCTCTCCATATCGAAGCGCATCGTGGAGCTGCTGGGGGGCGAAATCTGGATTGAAAGCGAAGAGGGGCGGGGTTCGAGCTTTATTTTTTACGTCATGGTTCTGCGGGGAGACGAAAGCGCGGATCCTCCCGCCGCGCCTCGCTTTGCCAAAGAGAATCTGAGGGTTCTCGTGGTGGACGATTCGGAGAGATCGCTGAAATGTTTTTCCTCCCTCGCCGAGGGGCTGGGCATCGTCTGCGACGTCGCGAAAAGCACGGAGGAAGCCTGCCGCGTTCTTGACGAAGAGGGCGAGAGGGCTTTTTCCCTTGTTTTCGTGGACTGGCACATGCCCGACGGGGACGGCGCGGAGCGGGTCCGTATCCTGAAGGAGCGTCATGGAAGAAAAAACGTCGTCGTCATGGCATCGGGCTCCGAATGGGGGAACATCAGGACCGAGGCGGAAAACGCCGGGGCCGGAGCTTTTCTCCCAAAGCCGTTTTTCCCCTCGAACCTGGTGAATTGCATCGAAGAATATCTTGGAAGAACGAAAGTTTCAGACGCCCAAACCGAGCCGGAGGAGGCTCTGGAGGGTTGTTTCGAGGGCCGTCGCATTCTGCTGGCCGAGGACGTGGAGATCAATCAGGAGATTGTCATCGCTCTGCTGGAGGAAACTCGGGTTGACATCGAACCCGTTCAGAACGGTCTGGAGGCTGTAGAGGCCTTCAAAAAGAACCCGGAGAAGTACGACCTCATCCTCATGGACATTCACATGCCCGAAATGGACGGCTATCAGGCGACCCGAACCATTCGCTCCCTCGGCATACCCCGAGCCGCGGAAATTCCCGTGGTGGCCATGACCGCCAACGTGTTTCGAGAGGACGTGGAACGCTGTCTGGCCGCCGGAATGAACGATCATATCGGCAAACCCATCGACATAAACGAAATCATAAAAAAATTGAAACATTGGTTGCAGCGAAGTGAATGACGAGAGGGTTTTGT